>JBKPMI010000137.1:0-2013 GCA_046732075.1 Acidobacteriota bacterium
CGAATTGATCGAGCGAGGCCTCCAGGCGGTTCTCGCCGCGGCGGGAAGACGCTGACAGGCGAAAGGGGAGACGGAGGGAAAATAGATCCGTCCCCTTTTCGCCCTTCAAAAAATAGATCTGTCCCCTTTTCCGGTGGGTCGGATCGCCCCGGCTGGCTATTGAATTCGCCGAGCGAGCTCGCCGAACGAGAGGCGGATCATCGGGGTGCCGTGCATCACAGTGACTGTACAATGATGGCGGAGTGACAGCATGCCCAAGACCCTGACTGTCCGGATGGACGATGCCACGTACGACCTCGTCGCCGAAGCGGCCGCTTCCGAGAATCGCTCCGTTTCCAACTTCATCGAGACGGCCGCTCGCGAGCGGGCGGCCGCCGAGATTTTCCTCCCCGACGAGGAAATGGCGGAGATCCGGTCGGACCCGGACCTGCAGAAGCGTTTGAAGAGCGGGCATCGCGACGCGGCGTCCCGGCGCGGCCGCTTTGCCTGAGTATCGAATCTTCGAGACGAGGACGTTTCAGAGAGACCTGGACCGCCTCGGTCCGGGTCCGGCACGGCGGATCCGCGCGGCGCTCGAGAGCCGAGCGTATCCGCTGCTTCGCGCCAACCCCCGGCAGATCCCTTCCGGAGCGCGACTCCGCGATTGGGATCCGCCGACCTGGAGGATTCGAATCGGGAGCTGGCGCATCTTCTACGAGATCGACGACGGAGAGCGAATCGTCTCACTGATCGCGGCGGACCACCGAAAGGATGCGTACCGCTAGAGAAGTTCCGCGCAGCGCGGGAGAGCGGTCCGCTTCCCTCTTAATCTCAACCGAAAAGGGGTCTGACCCCTTTTTTCGAAGGGATGCCGGCCTCCCGCATAATCTGCGGCTTTCCGAGGGGGTTTCCGCATGGCGATCGGGCGGCGTCTGCTTCTGCTCGTGTGCGCTTGCGTCAGCTTCGGCCTGGCGGGATTCGCTTCCGCCCAGTCCGTCGACCCGGCTCTCTTCGATGGCCTGCGCTGGCGGCTCGTGGGGCCGTTCCGCGGCGGGCGCACGGTGACGGCCACGGGCGTGCCGGGTCAGCCGAACCTCTTTTACTTCGGCGCGGTCGGCGGCGGGGTCTGGAGGAGCGAGAACGCGGGCCGCACCTGGGAGCCGATCTTCGACTCGCAGCCGATCGCTTCGATCGGGGCGATCGCGGTCGCGCCGTCGGACCCGAACGTGATCTACGTCGGCTCGGGCGAGGCCGACATGCGGTCCGACATCTCCTACGGAAACGGGATGTACAAGTCGGTCGACGCGGGGAAGACCTGGACACGCATCGGCCTCACGGACACGCGTCAGATCGGCCGGATCCTGGTCGACGCCCGCGATCCGAACCTCGTCTTCGTTGCGGCGCTCGGGCACGGCTACGGCCCGAACAAGGAGCGTGGCGTCTTCCGCTCGAAGGACGGCGGCAAGACTTGGAAGGCTGTCCTCTATAAGGACGAGAACACCGGCGCCATCGACCTCGCGATCAACCCGAGCAACAACCGGCTCATCCTGGCCGCCCTCTGGCAGACGCGCCGTCCGCCGTGGAACGTCTATCCCCCCTCCAACGGCCCGGGCAGCGGTCTCTATCGCTCCGAGGACGGCGGCGACACGTGGAAGCAGGTTGCGGGCGGATTTCCCTCCGAGAAGCTCGGCCGCATCCGCCTCGCGTTCGCGCCCTCCGATCCCCGCCGCGTCTACGCCATCGCGGATGCCGACGCGAAGGAGGGCGGCCTATACGTCTCCGAGGACAAGGGGGTGACCTGGAAGCGCGCGAGCTCCGACAAGCGCATCTGGGATCGCGGCTGGTACTTCGGGGGCGTGACGGTCGATCCCCAGAACGCCGATATTGTCTACGCCTGCGACGTCGCGCTCTACCGCTCGACCGACGGCGGCAAGACGTTCCTTCCGTTCAAGGGCGTGCCGGGCGGGGATGACTACCACCGGCTCTGGATCGATCCGGCCGACTCGCGCCGCATGATCGTCGCGAGCGACCAGG
>JBKPMI010000138.1:0-2365 GCA_046732075.1 Acidobacteriota bacterium
TGGAGGAAGACCTCGCGCTCCGTGGGCGTGATGATGAGATCGACGAGCTCCAGGAACTCCTTGTACTTGGCGGGTAGCTGGTCCGTGAGCTCCTTGATCTCCTTGCGGGAGAGCTTGCGGTGCGTGGCGGCCGGGGTCGACGTGGATGCCGCGACCGCGGCCTTCGCAGCCGCGACGGCCTCGGGGCTGGCGCCGGGTCCCTCGACGCCGAGCGACTTCGCGCCCGGCGTGGGAAGGCCGGCGTACTTGCCGGAGAGATCCGAGAGGTCCTCCGTCGCGATCTTCGGCGGAGCGAGCATCTTCGCCATCTCGATCTGCGCGCCGGCCTCGCTGCCCTGGCGGGCGCTGATTTCCTGCCAGATCTTGAACAGGTCGCAGAGCTGCTCGCACGGCGTGCAAGCATCCGCGAGCTGGGGCTGGCAGTCCGCGAACAGGCTCTGGAACGACTGCCGGCAGGACCCGAACTCGAAGATCTCGCTGTCCCGGGTGCCGACCGTCCAGAGCTTCCGGGGAACGCCGGCCTGCTGCCGGTAGAAGAAGTAGTGCTCGGTCAACCGTCCGCTGCCACCGAGGTTGTTGTAGGTCCAGATCTCGAGGTGCTTCAGGTGGGTCGGAGAGCAGTCCTTCGCTTCCTCGATCGACGCGGGCTCGCCCCAGCGCAGGACCATCCGACCGGCGTCCTGCCGCCAGCCGTCGTACTTCTCGTCGGCGAGCCGCCGGAGCTCCTCGTAACGCTCGCGGTAGCGGGGGCCCAGCGGCGCGGGAAGGTTGGGCTTTTCGCGCCGTGCCCAGAACGCTTCCTTGAAGCTCACGCGCTGGTGCGGCTCCGTGAGCTTCAGGAAGAGGTCCTCCTCCTCCGGCTGGATGATCGGGGCGACGAACTCGGTCAGCCACTTGCGGTCGTCCTCGGGCAGAGCAGCGATCAGCTGTTTCTTGGAAAGCGGTTTCGCGGCGGCGGGAGGAGGCGCCGCGCTCTGGATCGAAGCCTTCTGAACGCCCGGCACGGCCGCCGTCGTGACCTCCACCGGTTTGGCCTTCGCGTCCGGGACTCCCGCGAATCGCTGCGCGATCTGATCGAGTCCCTCGAGCGAGACGTCGGGCGGGGCGACGAGCTGCGCGCGCTCCATCTCGGCGCCGGTGGCCGTCCCCTGGCGGTTCTTGACCTCCATGTAGGCCTGGTAGACGTCGCAGGCGTCCGTACACACCGATCCGATGCACGGATCTCCCTGCTTCGCCATCCCCTGGCACTCGAAGCCGAGTTCCTCGAACGTCTTCCGGCAGGAGCCCGGCGCCAAGATCTCGCCGTCCGCGGTTCCGAGGGTGTAGAGGACGCGCGGCAGCTTCGGCGCCCGGCGGTAGAAGATGTAGTGGCTGGTCGAGCGGACCTGCCGCCCGACCGGGTTGTACGTCCAGATCTCGACGTCCTTCAGAGTGCGCTTGCACATCTCGAACGACTTGACCGAGGCGGGCTCGCCGAACCGGATCACCATCCGGCCCGCGTCGTTCTTCCAGCCGTCGTACTTCTCGTCGGCGGATTTCCGCAGATCCTCGTACCGCTGGCGGTAGCCCGGTCCCATCGGCGGGTCGAGCGTGTCCTTCTCCCGCCGCTTCCAGAACTCCTCCTTGAAGATCTCGCGCTGATAGGGCTCCGTGAGCTTCAGGAAGAGCGCCTCCTCCGCGGGCAGGATGATGGGCGCCACGAACTCCGTCAGCCACTTGCGGTCGTCGTCGGGGAGAGCCGCCAGGCGTTGGCTGCGCGAAGCGTCCGGAGAGGCAGGAGCAACTGGCGGAGTCTGCGGCGACGAAACTCCCACGAAACCGCCGGGGCCTTCCACCGCAACCGGTGCAGCCTTGGGGTTGGCGAGACCCGCAAAACGCGCTTCGAGCCGGCTCAGGTCCTCCGTCGAAACCTTGGGAGGCGAGTAGACGCTCGCGGTCTCCGCCGCGGCGCCCGCGGGGCTTCCCAGCTGGCGCGTTTTGATGTCCATGTAGGACATGTAGAGGCTGCAGTAGTCCGGGCAGGTCGCGCACTGCAGCGTACGGGCGTCGGGTCGACAGGCCCACTGAAGCGCGTCGAAGGAATCGGGGCAGGAATCGCGTTCGAAAATCTCACTGTTGGCGGTGCCGACTTTCCACATTCTCCTCGCGGCATGGAGACTCGGCCGGTAGAGGAAGTAGACGTCTTTGCGGGTGCCGGGGCCTCGGTTCGTGTAAGTCCAGGTCTCGAGGTCTTTGAACCGGATCTGCCCGCAGTCCTGCACTTGCTCGAGCGAAGTCGGCTCTCCCCAGCGCGCCACCATCCCGCCCGCATCGTTCTTCCAGCCGTCGTACTTCTCGTCGGCGAGCCGCCGCAACTCCGCGTAGC
>JBKPMI010000139.1:0-6976 GCA_046732075.1 Acidobacteriota bacterium
GCGTTCTTCGCCCAGGGAATCGCGTCCCTCGCGATCGGGTCGCGGATCCGCGTGACGGCGGTCCCGACGTACGTGTCGAACACGGCGCTCTTCCGCGACGTCTTCAACGTCCCCGTGGCTCTTTCCATCGCGCTCACCCGCACCGTCAACCTCCACGGGGAGGTTTACCCGAAGAACCGCGACTTCACCGAGGATCCGAAGCTCCCGGGACGCCAGACCCACATCGGCTGGCTCGCGTCCATCGAGAAGACCGTCCTTCGCCACCGCTTCGCGTTCACCGTCGGCAACATGCGTGGGACGGCGGTCGACCAGTACGCCGGCTCCGACCTCGGTGGCGTGGGCTTGCCGCACGACGTGTTCTTCGGCTTCAACCTCGTCCGGCAGTGGAAGCTGAAGTAGCCTGACGGCTACGAGCCAGACCGACCTCCCGCATCTCGACGTTCCCCGCCTCGGCCCGACGGACCGATTGGTGTCGCTGCCGCCGATCTCCCTCCGCGATGCCATCACCGGCGCAACGCCGCGGCTGCGGACGTCCGTGCGCGCGGGGTTTCGCGACGGCCGCCTGGTCGTGCGCTTCGACGGAAGGGACGACGGGATGGTTGCCACGCTCACGCGCCGCGACGACCCGCTGTGGACCGAGGACGTCTTCGAGGTCTTCCTGACGCCTCACGATCCGCCGATGGTCTACTTCGAGTTCGAGATCAACCCGATCGGCGCCCTCTTCGACGCGCGGGTCGAGTCGCCGGATCTCGAGCGGGAGACGATGAGCGCAGATCCGGCCTGGAACCTTCGCGGTCTCTCGGGCCGGAGCCGGGTGCGGCCCGGCCGCTGGTCCGCGCTGCTGGAGATTCCGCTCGCGCCGCTCCTCGAGGGCTCTCCGCCGGCCACGGTCTGGCGAGCCAATTTCTTCCGGGTGGACCGCGGCGGGGGCGGCGGTGGTCGCGACGAGTTCTCGGCGTGGTCTCCGACGGAGAAGGATCCCGCCGACTTCCACGCGCCGGTGCGGTTCGGGAGCCTGCTCCTTTCCGGCGGGTCCTAGGCGCGCTCCGGCCGGACGGGCTCGCGCTTGAACGCGACGCCGCTCGAAGCCAGCCACTCCTCGGCCCGCTCGCGCGCGCGCCGCTGTTTGAACTGGAAGAAGCGCGCTTCCTCCTTCGGGTGGCGCAGCAACGCCGAGCGGTACGCCGCGACGACGTCTTCCGACGCGAGCGCGGCTTCGAGATCGCGCCGAGCGGAAGCGTCCTCGCAGAGGCGGGCGAACTCCTCCAGGTCTCCGCGCGAGCGCTCGCCGCGGTCGCGCGGCAGGGCGAGATAGCGCGCGTCAGCCGTCAGAGCCGCGTGTTTCGCGGCGTCCTTCTCGAGGACCTGGACGACGTCGCCCGTCTGCCGATCGAAAAAGTGCGTGATCTGCCGCGAGCGGCTTTCGAAGCCCACCACGAGCCCCTCCCAGTCAACGGCGAGCGGCACGGCGGCTCCGAAGGGGCATAAATCGCTATGATAAGAGGTTGAGGTCCACGTGAAGAAAATCGCGACTTTCGACGACTGGATCGACGCGTTCCGGGAGTGGCAGAAGTCTATCGGACTGACCCTGCCGAAGTACGCCGACTACCAGTTCGAGGCCAAGTACGGCGACCTGAAGACGAACGAGATCGAGTTCGGCGACTTCAAGGGCCAGAACAAGTGGGACCGCGTCACCCAGATCCCGCATCAGCCCATCCGCGACGCGCTCCTGAACCTGATCGTTTACCAGGGGGACACCGAGTTCGCCTCGGTCGAGCAGCAGAGGAACCTGTTGAAGTCGTCCCCGTCCGAGTACGACACCGACAGCGTGTGCCGGATCATGGTCGAGGAGATGCGGCATGGATGGCAGATGTGCCACCTGCTCGTGAACGACTTCGGTGAGACCGGGAAGATCGAGGCGCGGAAGCTCCTCGAGCGGCGGTCCTTCGACAACAACCGGTTGCTCGGATCGTTCAACGTGGACGTCGACAACTGGGTCGATTTCTTCACCTACACCGAGTTCGTCGACCGCGACGGAAAGTTCCAGTTGAACATGCTCTCGACGTCGGCGTTCGCGCCGCTCGCCCGCTCGATGGGCCCCATGCTCAAGGAGGAGGGCTTCCACATGGGGACCGGCCACATGGGGCTGCAGCGGATCGCGAAGGCGGGCCGCGTGCCGGCGCCGCTCCTCCAGAAGTACATCAACAAGTGGCTCTCGACGGCGTACGACCTCTTCGGCAAGGATCACTCCTCTTCGGCGGAGTGGTTCTACGTGTGGGGTCTCAAGGGCCGTTACGACGAACACCGGCACGCCGCAGAAGCGGATCGAGAGCGCCTGAACGAGCTCTCGCGCGACATGTACAAACAGGAGGTCGACAGGCTGATCGAGCAGATCAACAAGTACCTGCCGGCTGGCGCGCAGCCGATCGAGGCCCCCGACATGAAGTATCACCGGGGGATCGGCGAGTACGCCGGCAAGACCTACTCCGTCCGGGGCGAGCTCCTGACGGCCGAGGAGTACGCGAAGCACCTGGCGGAAACGCTCCCGAGCCCGGAGGAGCAGAAGTTCGTGGCGGACCTGATGAAAGAGCCGGACTGGATCGCGCCGCGAGAGGCCGTGACGTCGGCGACCTAGCTTCTCGCCGCCTCCTCGACTGGTTCGACCGGGAGAAGCGGCGCCTCCCGTGGAGAGGAAGTCGCGACCCGTATCGGATCTGGGTCTCGGAGGTCATGCTCCAGCAGACCACCTTCTCCGCGGTCGGCCCGCGCTTCCGTCCCTTCCTCGAACGCTACCCCGACGTCCGCGCGCTCGCCGCGGCGACCGAGGACGAGGTGCTCGCCGCCTGGTCGGGCCTCGGCTACTACGCGCGCGCCCGCAACCTCCGGCGCGCGGCGATCGAGATCGTGGAGGAGCACGGCGGCCGGGTGCCGCGCGATCCCCGCGTTCTCGGCGCCCTGCCGGGATTCGGCGAGTACATGGCGGCCGCCGTCGCCTCGCTCGCGCACGGCGCCCGGCTTCCCGCGATCGAGGCGAACGTCGAGCGGGTGGTCGCGCGACTCTTCGCCATCCCGGGCCACGCCGGCACGCCCGGGCTCCGGCGATCCGTCGGCGAGCGGCTGGAAAAGCTCCTGCCGCAGAAGCGGGCCGGCGACGTCACGGCCGCGCTCATGGACCTGGGGCAGCTCGTCTGCACGCCCCGGCGGCCGGCGTGCGGAGCCTGCCCCCTCGGAGAGGAGTGCCGCGGCCGCGCGACCGGCGATCCCGAGCGCATCCCGGCGCGCCGTCCGCGGCCGGCGACCGTGACGCTGTCGCTCGCCGCGGCGGTCGCCGAGCGCGACGGCCGCGTACTCCTCGTCCGGCGCCGCTCGAGCTGGCTCGACGGAATGTGGGAGTTCCCCTCCGGCGAGGCCGCATCGCCGGAAGCGGCCCGCCGGGCGCTCGCGCGCCGCGCTGCCGGCCTCGGCCTCGTGCTCTCCCGGTCGGCCGCCATCGGCCGGGCCCGACACGCCGTCGTCAACCGGCGGATCGAAATTGCCGTCTTCCGGGCCCGCCCGTCTGAGCAAGTTGCGGGGACAGGGCCTACGGCCCTGCAGCCGCCTCCGATTTCGGCGGCCGCCTCCGAAATCGGCCGCTGGTTCCGGCCGGCCGAGCTCGAGGGCGCGGCCATCCCGACGCTGACCCGGAAGATCGCCGCCGCCGCCCTGCGAGAGTAAGATCGCCGGGCGGAGCGAGCGATGCGGATGGAGTGGGCCGGCCGTCCGGCCGACGTGCGGGAGATCGGGAAGGGACCGGCGGTCATCCTCGTACACGGTTACCCGCTGGACGGCGCGATGTGGTCCGGCGTGGCGCGCGCCCTCTCGTCCCAGTTCCGGGTACTCAAACCGGACCTGCCCGGCCGTGGCAACACGGAAGCCGATGCTCCCGCCGGGATCGACGGCTACGCCGACTTCCTGGGGACCATCGTGGATTCCCTCGAAGAACCCGTCGGAATCGCCGGCTTCTCGTTCGGCGGTTACATCTCGCTCGCGCTCCTCAAGAGGCGGCCGGAAAGGGTCCGGGCGATCGCGCTCGTCGACTCGCGGGCGGGCGCCGACGACGACGCCGGAAGAGCGAAGCGCGACGAAACGATCGCGGCGGTGCGCGCCAGCGGCCTCGCTCCTGTTCTCGAGGCCATGCCCGCGAAGCTCCTGTCGCCCGAAGGGCTGGGGCGCGCCGACCTCCTGGAAAGAGTTCAGCGGATCATTTCGAGGCAGAAGCCCGAAACGGTGGAGGCAGACCTCGCCGCCATGCGCGACCGGCCCGACTCGACCGGGTTCCTCCCGGAGATCGGGATCCCGGCGCTCGTCGTGGTCGGGGACCGGGACGTCCTGACGCCGCCGGCGGACTCCGAGGCGATGGCCGCGGCAATCCCGGGAGCGAAGCTCGTGACGATCCCGGGCGCCGGCCACCTCGCCCCGATGGAGCGGCCGAAAGCCGTCGCCGGCGCGCTGGCGGAGTTCTTCTCCGCCGCTCTGGCCGGTTAGCGGAGCGTCGCGAGTCGGGTCACGGCGTCGCGCGGCGCCGGAGACCCGAGCCGGTTCGCACCCGTGCGGTTCTTCCTCGACCGTTCGGTCGCGCGGCGTTCCGGCTGCACAGCCGGGCAGGCCCCGGCGGAGAGTTCGATCTGCTCGACGAACTTTTGCCGGTTCGTTCCAACCTCCACGACGACCTGCGCCGTCTGCCGACAATCTTCCGCCGGAATGCCAACGCGATAATTCTGCAGGCTGCCCGCCAGCACATACCAGCTGGGGATCGTCTTCTCGTAGATCGCGTCCCCCAGGCGTCCGACTCCGCGAACCTGGACCGACCGTACGGTCGAGTGGACGTTACCGGAATTCCGGAACGCGAAAGAGAGAAGTCCGGCCTCGAGCGAAACGGTCTCGAGATGCTCCTCGCGAACAGGAGCATCCGGCTCCAGAAAGATCGAAAGCTTGACCGGGGTCACGTCGCGCAACGGCCGACGGCGGAGGCCCGGCATGGAAACCGGGGGAACGTAGTCGACGGAGAGGCGGTAGCTCTTCTCCTTCGGGGCGACCGGGACCGCGGCGCCGGCCCGGACTTTTCGCTCCTCCCCGGGAACCAGCTCCAGGTTCGCCGGCACGAAGACGACGTCGCGCGACGGCGAGAGCACCGTCTCGCCGCGCGGGTCCTGGCTCCACTCGAAGAGATTGAGCTGCAGCTTCATCACGGCATCCGAGTCGTTCCGGATCACGAGCGTCGCCGTCGGATGCGAGCTCGACAGGACGAGCTGATCCGGCCGGACGTCGAAGGCGTCCGCCCGGCAGGGGCGCGTCGGGCCGAGCGCCGCGACGAGCGCGAGAATCGTCAGAAACGAGCCGCACGCGCCGGGGTGCGGCAAATCTCTCGGCATCGTCGGGAGAAGTGAAAGGACGCCGTTCCCGTGTTGAACCCGTCTCCTCATGGCGTTCCGCCCTTCTGAGATCGAGTTCCGGCAGGCGGCGGCAACCGCCACCTTCTGGAAATCGACCGCTTGTTGCACGGATCAAGGCAACGTCCGTGCCGGCCGGCCGCGGATTTCGCCACCGCAGGGGAATCACTGGCAGAGCGGGACTTAGGCGCGACCGGTGGCTATCGGAAGCAGACGCCCTCCTCCGCTGCGCCGTGAATGGATCGGCGAAACGGATCGGGGACGTCGGAATTTGTCAGCTTGCCCGAAAGCCGTGCCGGTGCGCCGTCGTCGCAGCCGCCGTCAGAACGAAATCCTCGCTCCCAGCCGGAGTGACCGCGGCGCCTGCCGCAGGAACGCCTTTCCGTAACGCTCGTTGCACTTGCCCTCGTCCTCGCTCCCGGGGCTCGAGCCGCAGACGTAGTCCGCGTTCGCGAACTCCTGGAAGTTGTACCGCTGGTCGAGCAGGATGGGGCGCTGCGCGTTCAGGACGTTGAAGACGTCCGCGATCAGGTTCACCGTAACCGGACCCAGGCGCAGCGGATAGCCGAAGTGCAGGTCCGCCTCGTAGGTGTTGGGCGTCCGGCCGTCCCCTCCCCGCCGAGTCAGGAAGAACTCGTAGCGGCCATATGCATCCGAAAAGCCGTACCGCGTGACGGGGGTCCCGGTCCGGTAGTAGGCCGAAAGGCCCAGGGTCAGCTGGAAGGGTGTGACATAGACGCCGGACACCTTGAACTGCGACCGCCGGTCGTTGGAGAGGTCGCCCCGGTTCGTGATCTCGTCCCGGTGCTGGCCGTCCGTGAAGAAGTCGTAGTAGTCGTACGCCGCCGAGATGTTCGGGTCCGGCCCCGCGTTCGTGAACGGCGCGACCTCCCCGTCGTAGTTTCCGGTCAGCTTCGACCAGAGGTACGACGCCGTCGCCTGCCAGTTGTGCGAGAACCGCTTGGTGACGTCGAGCTGCACGCCGCGGTAGATCCGCTGCGGAGCGGGGGCCGGGAACGTCTCCGCGTAGTCGAGCGTGAAGATGCGCTTCATGATCCCCTCGCCCGGGTTGCCGATGCAGTACGTGCCATCGTCCATGCAGAGGAAGTCCTCGATGACCTGGCCGTAGTCGCGGTAGATGAACTTCGCACCGACCGCGACGTCCGGGATCACCTCGCGCTCGGCACCCAGCAGGAGCTCCCGGACGTACTGGTTCTCGAGGTTCGGATCCGTGGGCTCCGTGAAGCCGCCCAGGATCGTCGTCGGCGTGTCGATCGCGGCGTCGGCCGCCGGGTCCGGGACGACGCTCGTCGGGTCGAAGTTGTTGACGTTCGGCTGCCGCTCGAAGGAGAACGAGCGGATGACGAGGTCCATCGGGATCTCCTCGTAGTAGAGGCCGAATGAGCCGAAGACCTTCGTTTTCTTGTCGGCGCCAGGCGACCAGATCACCCCCAGCCGCGGCGCCCAGTCCTTGTCGAGCGTCACGCGGGTGGCGCCGGAGGCGTCGATGATCTCCTGGCGGTCCCAGCGCACTCCCAGGTTCAAGG
>JBKPMI010000140.1:0-11275 GCA_046732075.1 Acidobacteriota bacterium
GAGGGTAGGTCCACAGCGTCGTAGAGGCGAGGAAGACCTCGTCCGCCGTGAAGAGCTCTTCGACCTCGATCGGCCGCTCTTCCACGCGATAGCCCAGGCTCGCGGCGGCCTCGAGGGCCGCGCCGCGCGTCACGCCCGGAAGGATGCGCGGACCCCGCGGCGCGGTGCGAATCACGGTCTTCGACCGCACGAAGAGGTTGGCCTTGGTCCCCTCCCACGCGATCCCGTCGCGAACCAGAATCGCCTCGATCGCGCCGGCCTCCCGCGCCTGCTGCGAGGCGAGCACGTTCGGGAGGAGCATCACCGTCTTCACGTCGCAGCGTCCCCACCGTTCGTCCGGGACGAGGATCGCTTTCCCGCCCTCCGCCGGCGGCGGCGGATCCGTCTTCCGCGCGAAAGCGAAGACCGTCGGTGTCGTGCCCTCCGGCGGAAAGGCGTGGTACCGAGGCGCCGCGCCGCGCGACACCTGCGCGTAGACGAGAGCGTCTCCGTCGCCTAGATCGTTCTGCTCGACGAGGCGCCCGGCGACCTCCGGGAAGAACGACGGCTCGGCCGCGATCCGGAGCGCCGCGAGGCCGTCGCGCATCCGCCCGAGATGCTCGGCCAGCCGGTAGGGACGGCCGGCACCGTATCGAACGACCTCGTAGATCGCGTCAGCGAAGAGAAATCCCCGGTCCTCCGGCGAGATCTTCGCCTCCTCGCGCGGAAGGTATCGGCCGTTCAGGTAGACGATCACGCGCCGGCGATTGTAAGCGGGGGACGCGAAATCCGGCCGAGTGGCCGAGTCAGTCTTCGCCGATCTCGCGCGGGCGCTCGTCGTGGCCCGCGTCCCGCGCCTTCCGGAACTCCTCGATCGCGCGCCCGAGGTCTTCACTGCCGGCGAGCAGGCGATACGCGTCCTCCGCGTGGGGAAGGGCCTCGGCGAGCGCGCGCCGGCGGTCCGCCCGCAGGAGGTCGCGCGCCGCGGCAAGGGCCGCGGGGCTCGTCGCGAGAAGGCCCTCGACGAGGCGCTCGGTCTCGGACGCGAGATCCGACGGCGACAGCGCGCGCGCCGCGAACCCGGCGTTGGCGGCTTCCCGTCCCGAGAGCGTGCGGCCGGTCAGGATCCACTCCGTTGCGCGCGCGCTGCCGATCCGCACCGGCAGGAGCGCGGACGCTCCGGGCGGGAAGCACGCCAGCCGGATCTCCGGGAAGCCGACGCGGGCGTCCTCCGTGACCAGGACCACGTCGCAGGCCGAAACGAGCTCGGCTCCCCCGCCCAGGCAGGCGCCGGAGACCGCCGCGACCGTGATCGCGGGAGTCTTGACCAGCGCGTTCAGCGCGTTGCGCATGGCGATCAGCATCCTCTCGATCGCCTCGCGTTCGGGGGCATGCTCCGCGATCGAGACGCCCGCGGAGAACGCCCGCGGAAGACCGGAGAGCACCAGCACCCGGGTTTCCGAGAGCTGCTGGACCACGCCGGCCAGCTCCTCGAGGGACGCTACGTCGAGGACGTTGACGGGCGGGAAGTCGATCGCGATTCCCGCTCGGCCGTTCGAAGACGTGACGTGGAAGGGCACGCGCCCCTTCTACCTCAGGACGGGGTCTTGCCGCTCGGCGTAATCGACGCCGGCGCGCGCGAAGGCGTCGTCGCCGGGCTCGTGGCCTTTTCCTTTTCGCGACGATAGACCGCCAGGGCGTTCTTCAGGTGCGCGTCGGACATCGGGACGTTCGGGATCTTGTTGTCCGGCTCCCGCAGCCGGATCTCGACGAAATTCTCGGCGATGCCGGAACGCACGAGCTTGACGACGATCTCGTGCAGCGACCGGATGTAGGCGAGCGAATCCGCGAGGCCGGTCTTCGGGCCGATGAGTCCGTGGCCCGGGACCATCTTCTCGACCGGCGCGCCCGCCAGCCGCGTCAGGGCCTTCATCCACGCTTCCGCATCGGCTTCCGGGAGGTGGAGGTCCGGAAGCCGCCCGTTCAGCGCAAGGTCGCCCGCGAAGAGAACCTTCTCGTTCGGCAGGAGGACGACGAGGTCTCCGGTGGTGTGGGCCGGACCGAGCCACTGGACGTCCGCGCGGTGCCTTCCATCGAACAGGATCAGCCGCTCCGAAACCGTCATCAGCGTGGCGGACAGCCGCTTTCCGGACAGCGGGTCCGCGGGATCCTTCGACGCCTGCGTGATGTACGGCAGAACCGTCGGCGCTGCATTTTCCTGACAGATCACCTGCGCGCCGGCCGCGACGAATGCCCGCGCGCCGGTCGAGTGGTCGGCGTGCGCGTGGGTGAGGATCAGATAGCGCACCGGCTTCCCGCCGGTCGTCACTCCGATCTGCCGCAGCACTTCCTTCGCCGTGGCGAGGTCTCCGCCGGAGTCGACCGCGACGACCCCATCGCCGTAGAGGAACCACCCCACGTTCGCGCCCCGGTCGGGCTGCGCGGCCCAGATGCCGTCGGCGACCTTCTGGACTGCGAGGGTCGTCTGCGCGGAGGCGGCGAAAGCGAAAAGGAGGAGGACCAGGGCGAGGCTCGAGGCGCGAAATCTCATGCGAACGGCTCCTGTCGTCGGCGTTGGGTCTTCCGAGAGCGCGTAAACCCCGGGGATCGCGGCCGAATTCCGGCCGGGCGCCCCCTTATTTGGAGGCTTTCCGCCGCCGCGCCTCGGCGACGAACTCCCGGAACAGGTTTCGCGACACCTCGTCGTTCGTCAGGTTCTCGGGATGCCACTGCACGGCGACCAGCCACCGGCCGTCGGGTGACTCGATCGCCTCGATCACGCCGTCCGGCGCGGTGGCGGACACGACGAGGCCGGCCGCGGGGTGATCGATCGCCTGGTGGTGGCGGCTGTTCACTTCGATCTCGCGCGCGCCGGCGATCTGCCCGAGGCGCGTTCCGGGCTCGACGCGGACCGTGTGATCGCTCTCGTTCTCCCGCTTGGGCTGCTGGTGCGCGACCTCCGACGGGCGCTCGAGCGGAAGATCCTGCACGAGGGTCCCGCCGCGCGCGACGTTGATGACCTGGAGGCCCCGGCAGATCCCGAGGATCGGAACGTCGGACTCCCATGCCCCCTCGAAGACCGGGAAGTCGACCGAGTCGCGTCCGTGGTCGACTTCGACGTTGGCGCCCGCGAGAATCTCGCGGCCGTAACGACCCGGATCCACGTCGTCTCCCCCGCCGATCACCACGCCGTCGAAGGCACCCCGAATGGTGTCACCCGGCCGCAGAACGACGATCTCCTCGCGCCGCAACCCGGCGGCGAGGAGCGCGCGGATGTAGTCGTTTTCTTCGGCGGGGACGTCGCCGTCCACCGCCAGGGCGATGCGCACGTGCGGATTGTAGAGGTCTTCGGGCCTCAGGGCCTCTCGAAGAGGACCGCCATACCCATGCCTCCCGACACGCAGAGCGTCGCGATCCCGCGCTTCGCGCCCCGGCGCTTCATCTCGTGAAGCAGGGTCGTCACAATACGCGCGCCGGTCGCTCCGATGGGATGACCGAGCGCGATCGCCCCGCCGTTGACGTTCAGGCGGGCCGGGTCGAACGGCAGCTCCCGCGCGCACGCGATCACCTGGGCCGCGAAGGCCTCGTTCAGCTCGATCAGGTCGACGTCGGAGATCGCGAGCTTCTGCTTCGCCAGGAGGGCGCGAAGCGCGGGCACGGGCCCGATTCCCATGCGGGCAGGCTCGACACCCGCCGACGTCCAGGCGACCACGCGCGCGAGCGGCTCGACGCCCGCGCTCCCGACCTCCTCTTCCGAAGCCAGCACGAGCGCGGCGGCGCCGTCGGTGATCCCGGAGGAGTTTCCGGCGTGCACCGTGCCGGACTCCGGATCGAAAACCGGCGGCAGCTTCGCGAGCGATTCGGCGGTGGTGCCGGGACGCGGATGCTCGTCTTTCTCGACGACAACGTCGCCCTTGCGCCCCGCCACCGTGACCGGCGCGATCTCGTCGGCGAACCGCCCGGAGGCGATCGCCTCCGCGGCCCTTCGCTGGGACTCCGCGGCGAAGGCGTCCTGCTCGGCGCGGAGGATGCCGTACTCCCGGACCAGGTTCTCCGCGGTCTCCCCCATCAGCTGGCCGCAGAGCGGACACAGGAATCCGTCGCGGTACATTCCGTCCACGATCTCGGAGTCCCCCATCCGATATCCGAAGCGGCCGCGCGTGAGAAGGTAGGGCGTCGCGGACATGCACTCCGTTCCGCCCGCGAGCACCACCTCGTGCTCGCCGGCCGCGATCGAGAGCGCGCCGAGCGTGATCGCCTTCAACGAGGAGGCGCACGCCTTGTTGACGGTGTAGGCCGGGATCGAGTCCGGTACGCCGGCGCGGTGCGAGACCTGCCGGGCGGTATTCGGGCCGCCGCCCGCCTGACGGGCATGGCCGAAGACGGTCTCGTCGACCGCGGCCGGAGGAAGTCCCGAGCGCTCGATGGCGGCGCGCGCCGCGACCTCGCCCAGGTCCGCTGCAGAGAGCGACGCGAACACACCGCCGAATTTCCCGATCGGGGTCCGGGCGGCCGAGAGCACGTATACGGGTTTCAAGGTGTCAGGTTTGAAGGTATCAGCGGAACAGGTGTCCGGTCTCAGGTTTCAGGTGTCAGGGGCCAAGCCGTGACAACCATCCTGTGATGGTCAAAATTGCCGTCCAGAGCTATCGCGACCTGCTGGTCTGGCAGAAATCGGTGGAACTCGCGATCGGGTGTTATCGAGCGATCAAGAGTTTTCCGGCTAGTGAGCTGTCCGGACTGACGAGTCAGATTCAGAGAGCGGCGGTATCGGTCGCAGCAAATATTGCTGAAGGACACGGCAGGAAAAGTCTGGGCGAGTATCTGCATCAGCTGTCGATTGCCCGCGGTTCCCTGATGGAGCTCGAGACCCACCTGATCATTGCGGCGCGACTCTCCTATCTACGGTCGCCAAAGACTCTGCTCGACGACACCGCGGAGGTGGGCCGGATGTTGAACGGTCTGATTGCCCACCTCAAGAAGAGAGTAGCGGGCTCTCCTCTCCAGCTCCTGACACCGGATACCTGACACCTGAAACCTGTGCCCCTGAAACCTGACTCTGGGACCCCTGATCCCTTCCTCTTCAAGTCACCAACGGCAACTTGACCGTCACGGTGGTGCCCCGGTCGACCTCGCTCCGGATCTCCACTTTCCCCTTATGGGCCTCCACGATCCACCGGACGATCGACAGGCCCAGCCCGGAGCCGCCCGAGTACGCGCGGCGCGCGCGGTCGCTCCGGAAGAATCGCTCGAAAACGAACGGGAGGTCCTGCTCCGGGATACCAACGCCCGAATCGGTCACGTCGATGCGGGCCTCGGACGGGGTCCGGGAGAGACACACGTGCACCGTCCCGCCCGGGGGGGTGTAGCGCATCGAGTTCTCGAGGAGGTTGTGCATCACCTGTTGCATGCGCCCCGGATCCACGAACCCGATGACCGGATCGTCCGGCACTTCCACGGAGAGCTCCAGGCCGTGATCGGTCGCGGCCGGCACGAGCTCACGGGTCACCTCGGCCACGAACCGCGCCAGATCCTGGTTGGAGAAAGAGAGCGTGACGCGGCCGCTCTCGCCGCGCGCGAGGAAGAGGATGTTCTGCGAGATGCGGGCGAGGTGACGCGTCTCCAGGAGCGCATTGCCGATCGCCTCGCGATACTCCTCGGCCGGACGATCCTCCTCGAGGGCGACTTCGAGCGTGCCGCGCAACACCGTCAGCGGCGTCCGGAGCTCGTGCGACACGTCCGCGATGAACTGCTGCTGCTCCTTCCCGGTCCCGGAGAGCGCGTCGAGGCGCGCGTTCAGTTGCTCCGCGACCTCCCGGGCGATTCCGGTCAGATCCGTGGACGGAATCCGGCGGAGCGGGCGGCCCTCCGTATCGGCCAGCCGGTCGCGCAGCTGCTCGAGCTCCATCGCCGCCGACGACTGGAAGGGCGGATCGGAGGGCCGATCCGAGTACAGAAGGGCGGGGACCGGGGCAGGCGACGCGAGACGGCCCGCGAGGTAGATGAGGACCGAGAGCGCCGCGAAACCCGCCGCGATGACCAGCAACACGCCGGCGGGCCGCACCGCGAAGTACGCGACGACGAGGATCGCCGCGATCCCGAGCAGAGCCGCCGCCGCGAGCGACCAGACACGGCCGCCGGGCATCAGCCTCCGGAGGGCGCGGACGGATCGACCGACTCGCCCAGCCGGTATCCCACGCCGCGAACGGTCTGGATGAGCCGTTCTTTCTCGCCGGCGTCCAGCTTGCGGCGGAGGGCATTGATGTACACGTCGATGATGTTCGTCGAGAGGTCGAAGGAGTCCTCCCAGATTCGCGCCTGGATCTCGGAACGGGAGACGACCTTCCCGCGCCGGCGCAGGAGGAGCTCGAAGAGCGCGCCTTCGCGCGCGGTCAACCGAACGATCTCCCCGCGGCGCCGGACTTCGCGCGACTCCGGGTCGTACGAAAGGTCGCCGAAAACGAGCGGGCCCGGCTCGGGTCTTTCTGTCCGGCGGGCGAGCGCCCGCAGCCGCGCGAGGAGCTCCCGGAAGGAGAACGGCTTGACCAGATAGTCGTCCGCGCCCGCGTCGAGCCCCTCGATCTTGTTTTCGACGGTGTCGCGGGCCGTCAGCATCAACACCTTCGCGGGGATGCCGCGCGCGCGGATCTCACGGCAGAGTTCGATCCCGTCTCGCGAGCCGGGAAGGAGGAGGTCCAGGATCACGAGATCGTAGGGGCCGCCCTCGAGGCGCTCCAGCGCCGTGTCCGCATCGCCCACCGCCTCGACGGAGTACCCCTTCTCCCCCAGTCCCTTCCTCAGGAACTGCGCGATCTTTTCCTCGTCCTCGACGACCAGGACTTTCAAGACGAGCCTCCATCGCCGTCGGGCGCCGGGCTGCGCCGCGGGTTCTTCAGGAACGAGAGGACGATCACCGCCCCGGCGCCGGTCGCGAACCCTCCCGCGAACGACGACAGCGGCGGCGACGTGGCGACGGAAACGACAGCGCCGGCCGCGACGAAGAGGAGAAGCAGCAGCCGCGAGACTTCGACCGGTGGAACCATTGGAGTCATGCCGTCGAGCTCCTCCGGCGCTGCCGCGCCCGCGATCCGCGGGAATGCCCCTTGCAGAGGCATATTGTCTATCATCGAAAACGCGAAGGAGGAAAGATGAAGACACCGAGAAGCGGAACCCTCGCGGCGGCCGCGCTCGCGCTGGTGGCGGGGACGGCCCTCGCCGCAGCCGGGTGCTCGTCCACGTCCACGACGTCCCCGGCGGCCGCGACCCCCGCGGGAGCCCAGGCCAGGGCCACGATCGAGCCTCGCAGCGGGTCGAACGTGAAAGGGTGGGCGACCTTCACCGACCGATCCACGGGCGGCGTCGCGGTGGTCGTCCACATCGAGAATGCCCCTCCCGGAACCCACGGACTCCACGTCCACGACAAGGGGGACTGCTCCGCCCCCGACGCGTCATCGGCCGGCGGGCACTTCAACCCGGGCGGGATGCCGCACGCGGCCCCGACCGAAGCGCACCGCCACGCCGGAGACCTCGGCAACATCACGATCGAGGCGAACGGCACGGGTCACCTCGAGATCGTCACGGACCTCCTGACGGTGAAGGCCGGACCGAACTCGGTCGTGGGCCGGGCCGTCATCTTCCACGAGAAGGCGGACGACCTTCAGACTCAGCCCACGGGGAACGCGGGCGGTCGGCTCGGCTGCGGGGTCGTGCAGTAGCTTTCGCGGTTCGGTCAGCTCCCGGCGGGCCGGCACGAGCCGGCCCGTTTCGTTTTCGGTCCGGTGATTCAATGCGCGCATGAAGTCCACGACGCCGTCCTTCGATCTCCCTCCCGAAGAAGTCCGCCGACTCGGACGCCAGGCCGCCGACGCGGTCGCGGAGCATCGGGAGAACCTTCTCGCCCGGCCGGTCTTCGGTAAGGTGGGCGCCGACGCTTCCCTTTTCCGGTCACCGCTTCCAACCGGGGGAAAGCCCTTCGACGAAGTCCTCGCTTTCGTGCGCGAGCACATCCTGCCCTTTCCGATGGGCAACTCGCACCCCCGCTTCTTCGGCTTCATCAACGCGACCGCGGATCCGATCGGGGCGACCGCCGATTACCTCGCCGCGGCGATGAATCCGAACTGCTGGGGGGGCGACCACGCCGCCGTGCACGTCGAGAACGAGGTGATGCGCTGGATCGCGTCGATCGTCGGGTTTCCGCCGGCGGCCGAGGGAATCCTCGTGTCCGGCGGCTCGATGGCGAACTTCACGGCTCTCGCCGCGGCGCGTCGAGCGATGACGCCCGGAAACGTCCGCGAGGATGGCCTGGCGGGCGAGGGCCGTCCCCGGCTGACCGTGTACGCCTCGGACCAGGTCCACCACTGCGTGGACAAGGCCGTCGACCTGCTCGGGATCGGCACGCGGAACCTCCGGAAGGTCGAGACCGACGGCCGGTTCCGGATCCGCCTGGACCGGCTCGAAGCCGCGATCGCGGCGGACCGCGCGGCCGGACTCCAGCCCGCGGTCGTCGTGGGGAACGCCGGCACCGTCAACACCGGCGCGATCGATCCGCTGGACGAGCTCGCGGAAATCTGCCGCCGCGAGTCGCTCTGGTTTCACGTGGACGGCGCGTACGGGGCGCTCGCAGTCCTCTCGCCGCTTCTCAAACCTCTCTTCACCGGAATGGACCGCGCCGACTCGATCGCCGCGGATCCGCACAAGTGGCTCTACGTCCCGTACGAGGCGGGCGCGACGCTGGTCCGCGAGCCCGGCCGGCTCGCCTCGACGTTCCGGCGTTTCCCCGAGTACCTGGCGTCCGACCCGGAGAGCCCCTTCCCGGGGCCGGCGTGGTTCGCCGAGCGCGGCGTCGAGCTGTCCCGTGGGTTCAAGGCGCTCAAGGTGTGGATGGGTCTCTCGACCCACGGCACCGAGGCCTACGCGCGGTCGATCGAGAATGACGTCGCGCTCGCTGGTTTCCTCTCGCGAGAGGCGGACGGGCGGCCCGACTTCGAGCTCATGGCGGAGCAAGTCCTCTCGATCGCGAACTTCCGCTGGCGACCGCCCGGGGCGGAGCTGTCCGACGCCGAGCTCGACCGACTGAACCGCCGGATCGTCAACCGCCTCGTGGGCGACGGCTCGTTCTTCCTGGCGCCCACGATCCTGAAGGGACGCGCCGCTCTGCGCGTGTGCATCGTGAACTTCCGCACGAAGGAAGACGACCTGACGTTCCTGCTGGACGAGGTCGCACGCGTCGGCGCCGAGCTCCTGGCGGAGAACCGAGAACTGAGAGCGGACGGCTAAAACAAGGGCGGGGCCAACACCCCGCCCGCACGCGAAACCTTCCACCCGGCGATTGCCGTTGGGGGATTCAGTCTACCCCACCGGCTGCGTGCACGCGTGGCAGCGCGTTGCGGAGGCCGGGATGAGCGTCTTGCACTGCGGGCACTCCTTGGTGGCAGGCGCCGCCTCCGGCTTCGGCAACGCGTACTTGATGATCATGAAGACGACCAGCCCGATGATGAGGAAATCCACGATCGCGCCGATCAGGTGACCGTACGAGATTCCGTTCTCGACGACCTTGCCGGTCGCATCGGTCGTGCGGGCCAGCACGATCTTCGCCTCCCGCCAGCTTCCGCCGGGGAGGATCAGTCCCAGGATGGGATTGATGACGTCCTCCACGATCGACGAGACGACCTTGCCGATCGCGGCGCCGATGATGACCGCGACCGCGAGAGCGAGGGCGTTCTGTTTGACCAGGAACTCCTTGAACTCCTTGACCATGCTCATGCCGACTCCTTTTCCTTTCGGGCCTCCCAGGCCGCCCGGTTGCGTTCGATCTGGGCGGAGTGCTTCTCCAGGTGGTCGGAGTAGATCCCCAGCCAGTCTTCGGCCGAATAGCTGCCAGATTCGGTGTGCCTCCCGGAGGCGGACCACGCCGTCTCGGGAAGGCGTTTCAGGAGTTCGGCGGTGTTTGCCCGAACCGCTTCCACGGTCGCGAGCGCGGGCTCGATCGGCGCGTCGTGGTAGGCGAAGACCTCCGCCCACCGCGCCTGGTCGTAGCCGACGATGAGCGGGTCCGACTCCGCGACGAGGTACCGGATCCGCAGAGCGCCATTCGCCTCCGAGTCGGCGCAGTGACACACGACCTCGTGCACGGACCACTTCCCCGGGCCCGGCCGCCACTTCATCGCCTCGGGCGGAACTTTCGCGAGCGCCGCTTTGAGACGGGCAGGACCCACCTCGTACCGGCGGATGAGGTCTTCGCGCTGGGAAACCGTCAACGGCATGGGAACTCCGCGTTTGGCCGGAGTCTATCCCGCGCGTTTCGAGTCAGAAGAAGCGCCGCGGCTACCAGCGGGTGCCGTCGAGAGAAACGACCGTCTTGCCGCCCACGACTTCCGCGGAATGGCGCGTTCCGGCCGGAAGATAGAGACGGTCGCCCGCCCCCAGGTCGTAGACGACGTCTCCGACGGAGACGCGCAGAACGCCCTCGAGAACGCCGTCGCACTTTTCGTGCGTGTGCTCGTGCGCTGGGAAAGAAGTCCCTTCCCGGTAAGCGTAGACCGCGACCTCGTAGCCCTCCGCGTGCATGACGCCCATCATTCGTTTCTCGGAGACGGGTCCGTCCGCCGGATCCCAATGCTCGAGCCGAACAGCGCCCACGCCCACGAGTCTATGCACTGTCTGCAGCTTCAAAAGAAAAGGGGGGCCGAAGCCCCCCAAAATGAATTTCGAACCGGCTCGCGCCGGTCGGAGTCAGCGGGAAATCAGTAACGATCCCGGCCGGGACGGCCGCCGCCGCCTCCGCCGCCCGTCTTCGGGCGCGCCTCGTTGACCGTCAAAGCGCGTCCGCCGTACTCCTGGCCCGAGAGGGCCTGGATGGCGCTGCGAGCCTCGGCGTCGTTGCCGAACTCCACGAAGCCGAAGCCCTTGGAGCGACCGGTCTCACGGTCGGTGATGACCGCCACGGAGTCGATGCTTCCGTACTGCGAGAACAGATTGCGGAGATCGTCTTCCGTCGTGTTGTAAGGGAGATTGCCAACATAAAGCTTCATCGAAACATGATCCTGTTCCGGCGTTTCAATTGATTCGACCCACCGACGCGCCGCTCGACGGTGCCCGACCCCCCCGTGGATCGTCGGACTTTCATCGGCGCGAAACTGCGCGTGCGGAAGGCGAGCGAGTACGGGAAGACGCACAGGATAGCAGTTTGAGCCCCGAAAGCAAGGGTGGAACTCGACCGGGCCGACCCCGCCGGGCGATCAGCCCGTGGAGGAGGTTCCCCGGATCACGAACAGCCCGGCGGTCGCGATCGCGAGAG
>JBKPMI010000141.1:0-3030 GCA_046732075.1 Acidobacteriota bacterium
GGTACCCCTCGGGCATCCAGAGGCGCTCCTCTTCCTGCGCGAAGGCGGCCGTCGCGGCCGCGAAAATCGCCAGCGCCGCGAGGAGAGTCTTCACGCCGCGAAGTAGCGCGCCTGCGGGTGGTGGAGGACGAGGGCGGACACCGATGCCTCCGGATCCATCATGAAGCCCTCGGTGAGCTCGACCCCGATCGAGCGCCCGTCGAGAAGGCCGAAGAACGTGGCCTGGTCAGCGAGCTCCGGCCACGCGGGATATCCGGCGCTATATCTTTTACCGGTATAGCGAGCCTGGAAGCGATCCATCATCGTGGTCGCGGGCGGGTCCGGGAGTCCCCAGCGCTCGCGGATGACCTGGTGGATCCTCTCCGCCGCGCCCTCCGCCGTTTCCACCGCGAGCGCCTGCAGCGCGTGGCACAACAGGTACTCCCCCTCGTGCTTCAACGCGTCGGCGCGCGGTCGGATCCCCTCGCCCGCCGTCGTGATGAGGAGCGCGACGGTGTCGAGCGGCTGACCAACTTCCCGCGGCCGGACGAAGTCGGCAAGACAGAGACGCTCCCCGGTCGCCTGTCTCGGGAAGGTGAACGTCGCCGCGGTCCGGCCGTCCTGCACGAGCGTGACCGAATTCCCCTCGGAGTACGCCTCGAAGAACCGGTACATCGCCTTGGGCCGGATCCAGCCGGACCGCTGGATGCGGTCGATGACCTTCTCGAGCTCGGCGAGCTTCGGGTCCCCGGACTCCTTCAGCTTCCAGTAGCTGCCGCGCAGCCCGAGGTGCTTCGAGTACAGCATGTGGGGATTCACGTACGGCCAGACCGACTCCGGATCGAGCGGCGCGAAGACGTGCTCGTCGAAGTCCGGCGCGGGCCGGGGCGGACGGATTTCGATCGACGGGTTCCGAACCGCGGGCGCGGCGAGCGGGTTGACCTCACGCTCCGCCGCGGCCGGCCGGGAGCGCCGCCGCTCCTCCGACTCGGCGGCGAGCGCCGTCCGCGCCTCGTCGCCGGAGAGGACGCGGTCCGCCAGCGCCAGCCCGCGCATCGCGTCCTCCGCATAGACCACGAGCCCCCCGTACGCCGCCGCGATCTTGTTGTCCGCGAACCGCTGCGACAGCGCCGCCCCGCCCACGAGCAGCGGCGGCGTGACGCCCGCGGCCGTCAGGTCCTGAGCGGTCGTCACCATTTGCTGCGCGCTCTTCACCAGCAGCCCCGACAGGCCGATGGCGTCGGGCCGGTGCTGCCGGTAGCTCTCGATCAACTTCTCGGAGGGGACCTTGATGCCGAGGTTGACGACGTCGTACCCGTTGTTGGAGAGGATGATCTCGACCAGGTTCTTGCCGATGTCGTGCACGTCCCCCTTGACCGTGGCGAGCACGATCTTTCCCTTCACGGAGTCGGTCGACTTCTCCATGAACTTCTGCAGGTGGCCGACAGCCGCCTTCATCGCCTCGGCGGACTGCAGCACCTCGGCCACGATCAGCTCGTTGTCGTTGAAGAGCCGGCCGACCTCCCGCATCCCGTCCATGAGAGGCCCGTTGATGATCTCGAGCGGCGCCATCCCGCCGGTCCGCACGGCCTCGAGGTCGTCGACGAGGCCCTCCTTCGAGCCGTCCACGATGTAGCGCGGCAGCCTCTCGATCGGCGTCCCGGCGCGGACGGCCTTCTCCTTTGGCGCCGAGCCCTTTGCCTTGAAATGTGCGGCGAACCGGCCGACCGGATCCTCCCCGCGGTTGAAGAGCAGGTCCTCGGACAGCCGCCGCTCCTCCTCGGGGATCGAGGGATAGCGCATCTGCTTTTCGGAGTTGACGATCGCGAGGTCCAGCCCGGCCTTGACGCAGTGGTACAGGAAGACCGAGTTCAGCACCTCGCGGCCCGCCTCGGGCAGCCCGAAGCTGACGTTCGAGATGCCGAGGATGGTCTTGCACTCCGGGAAGGCCGCCTTGATGGCACGGATCCCCTCGATCGTCTCGGCCGCGCTGCCCACGTACTTCTCGTCCCCCGTGCCGCACGGAAAGACCAGTGGATCGAAGATCAGGTCCTCCGGCGGAACGCCGTACTTCTCGGTCAGGAGCGTGTAGCTCCTGCGCGCGATCTCGAGCTTGCGCTCGCGGGTCACACCCATGCCGTGAACCGGGTCCTCGTCGATCGTCCCCACCACGAGCGCGGCGCCGTATTTCTGCGCGAGCGGGACGACTGCGCGGAACCGCTCCTCTCCGTCCTCCAGGTTGATCGAGTTGATGATCGACTTGCCCTGGCTCCACTCGAGGCCGACCTCCAGCACCTGGGCGTCGGTCGAGTCGAGCATGAGCGGGACCTTGACCATCCGGGTGGCGCGCTCCAGGAAAGCGTTCACGTCGGCGGTCTCGTTGCGGTCCGGGTCCTGGAGGCAGACGTCGATCACCTGGGCGCCCGTCTTGACCTGCGCCCGCGCGACCTCCGCGGCGGCCTCGAACTCTCCCGCGGCCACGAGCCGCTTGAACTTCCGGCTGCCGAGGACGTTCGTGCGCTCCCCGACGAGAACCGGCCGGTTGTCCTCGGTGACCTCGAGCATCTCGATTCCGGAGACGAGCGTCCGGCGTCCTTCCGGGCTCCGGCGCGGCTTGCGGCCGGCGGCGACCGCGGCGAGCGCGCGGATGTGCGCGGGCGTCGTCCCGCAGCAGCCGCCCACGATGTTCACCAGCCCCTGGTCCAGGAACCGTGTGAACGCGGCCGCGATCATCTCCGGCGTCTCGCCGTAGCGCCCGTCCTCGTCGGGAAGGCCCGCGTTCGGGTAGCAGGACACCGGCGTGCGCGCGAGCGCCGCGAGGCTGCGCAGGTGGCTCGTCATGAAGTCCGGCCCGGTGCCGCAGTTCAGCCCCACGGAGAGGAGCGGCGCGTGCATGACCGACGCGTAGAACGCCTCGATCGACTGCCCGGCGAGCATCGTCCCCATCAGCTCGATCGTGGCCGAGACCATCACCGGCAGACGCCAGCCGACCTCGGCGAACGCCTGCTCGACGCCGATCAACCCGGCCTTCAGGTTGCGCGTGTCCTGCAC
>JBKPMI010000142.1:0-5912 GCA_046732075.1 Acidobacteriota bacterium
CAGATGCGTCCGCACGCCGGGACGTGCGCGCGGTGCCGGGAGCGGCTGCAGGCGTTCGACGAGATCGCGGCGGCGGCGCCCACGCTGAAGAAGAGCTGGGAGAGCCCCGAGCTGTGGCCAAAGATCCGGGAGTCGCTCGCCCGCGAGACGTTTTCTCCGGGGGCCGCTTCGGAGCGAACCGGGCGCAACGCCCCGGCGTGGCCGGCGTGGCTGCCGATCGCGGCGATCGCGACGCTCTTCCTCGTTTCTTTCATCGGGCTGCAGGTGTTCCGGCCGCGCCTGGGCGAGCGCCAGATCTTCGGCGTGCGCTCCCTGCCGAAGGAGCCGTTGATGACCGACGCCGCGCTGGAGGACGTCGAACGCAGCGAGGCGGACTACATCCGCTCGATCGACAACCTCTCGCGGCTCGCCCAGCCGAAGCTCCGCGCCGCCGACACGCCGCTCCTCGTCTCCTACCGCGAGAAGCTCCAGCTCCTCGACGGCGCGATCTCCGAATTGAACGGACAGATTCAGCAGAATCGCTACAACACCCACCTCCGCCGTCAGCTCCTCGGGATCTACGCCGAGAAGCAGCAGACGCTGCGGGACGTGATGAAAGGGGCAACGTCATGAGATGCAACGGGACCGGGGACACGGGATACGGGACACGAACAATGCGAGCCTCGGCCGCGCTGCTGCTGGTCCTTCTGGCGGCGCCGCTCGCCGCGGACTCGTCCGACGATTCGTCGCGCGACGAGTTCAAGCGGACGTTCGAGAAGACGCTGGCGTTGAAGCCCGGCCAGAAGCTCCGCATCGAGCACTCGAACGGGGCGATCAAGATCCGGACGCAGCGCGAGCCGCAAATCTCGATCTCGGCGGTCATCCGGGTTTCGTCCTCCGACGTCGAAGGCGCGCGCAAGTTCTCGGAGCAGATCCAGATCCTCGTGGAGGAAACGCCCGCCGGAGTGTCGGTGGTGACGCGCTACCCCGAGAAGCACTGGAACTTCACGGGTCGCGGGTTCGTGTCCTACTCCGTGGACTACGACATCGTGATGCCGGAGGCTGCCCTCCTCGACGCCCGGAACAAGTTCGGCAACGTGGACGTCACGGGTCTGAAAGCTTCCGGAGACATCAAGAACTCGAACGGGTCGATCTCCTTCCGCGACGGCCGTGGGGCGCAGCGGTTCGAGAACTCCTTCGGGAAGATCGAGGTCGCGCGCAACGACGGAAACGCCACGATCGTCAACAGCAACGGGAGCGTTTCGGTCGTCGACCTCGGCGGTGAGCTCGACCTCGTCAACCGCTTCGGAGGCGTGTCCGTCGCGCGGGTCAAGGGGAAGAGCCGCATCTCGAACAGCAACGGCGGCGTCGAGCTCACCGGCGCCTCGGCGGCCGCCGACGTGACCGCGTCCTTCGGGGGCGTCACCGCGCGGGACATCGCCGGCGATCTCTCGGCCAGGGCGACGAACGGCTCGGTCGACGCGTCGAACGTCCAGGGGGACGCCACGCTCGAGGCCTCGTTCGGCGGAATCCGGTTCGCCGACGTGCGGCGCGCCGTCGCCTGCACCGGGTCGAACTCCCGGGTGACGGGCGCCCGGGCCGGCGGCACGGTCCACGTCCGCAACAGCTTCGGCGCCGTGGACATCACGGAGGCCGCCGGCGTCGAGATCGAGAACTCGAACGGGAAGGTCTCGGTCCGCGGGATCCGGGGGGGCGCGATCCTCACGACGAGCTTCGGCGCGCTCGACGCCAACGACGTCAAGGGCAACGTCACCGCCGTCAACTCCAACGCCGCCGTCACGCTGATGGACATCGGCGGCTCAACCGACGTCCGCACGCAGTTCGGGAAGGTCACGCTGGCGCGGATCGGAGGCCGGGCGAAGGTCTCCTCCGAGAACGGCGGGGTATCGCTCACCGAGATCCGTGGACCTGCCGAAGTCCGGACGAGCTTCGGCCTGCTCGACGCGAGCCACATCCAGGGGAACCTGACGGCCGAGAACTCGAACGGGGCGATCAAGGCGTCCGACATCAAAGGCTCGGTCCAGGCGCGGACGTCGTTCGGATCCGTATCCATCGACGGCGCCCAGGAGAGCGTGGACGTGACGAACCAGAACGGCTCCATCGAGGTCGCGGGCCTGCCCTTGGGCTGTACCCGTCTGACCCTCCGGACTTCCTTCGCGCCGGTCCGGGTCTACGTCCCGGAGGGTTCGGGCTACGCGGTATCCGCGCGCACCTCTTTCGGAAGGATCAATACGGAGCTGCCGGTCGGCGCTTCGGGAACGGTGAGTGGCGAGTCCCTGAACGGCCGGATCGGGGACGGCCGGTGCGAGCTCACCGTCGTCAACACGAACGGCAACATCGATCTCCTGAAGGGCACGGGCCGCCGCTCGTAGAAATGGGGACAGATCTATTTTCCCGAAACGGCGACAATCGATAATTAAATCTGTCCCCTTTTCTGGAAAAAGATCGACTCGCCGCGCGACAATGCCGGGGCCATGGATGACCCGACCGACCTCGAGGAACGAATCCATGCGGGTGGCCTGGAGGAGCTCGTCCAGCTGGATCCCGACCACCCCGGCTTTCGCGATCCCGTCTACCGGCGGCGCCGCAACGACATCGCGAAGCTGGCGCTCCAGTACCGACCGGGCGATCCGCCGCCCGCCGTCCAGTACACCGACGCGGAGCACTCCGTCTGGCGCACCGTGTGGGAGCACCTCGCGCCGCTCCACGCGTCGAACGCGATCGCGGAGTGGCGCTCCGGGGCGGCCGAGCTCGACCTGGATCAGCGGCACATTCCGCAGCTCGCGGAGGTCAACGAAGACCTGAAGGCGAGCCCGGGCATCGAGATGCTCCCGGTCGCGGGGCTCATCTCGGCACGCGGGTTTCTCTGCTCGCTGGGGCGAGGCGTGTTCCTGTCCACGCAGTACATCCGCCACCACTCGATGCCGCTGTACACGCCGGAGCCGGACGTGGTCCACGAGCTCGTGGGCCACGCGACGAGCTTCTTCCGCCCGGAGATCGTCCGCTTGACGCGGCTCTTCGGAGAGGCCGCCCAGAACGCGGACGAAGAGACGCTCCGACAGCTCGAGCGCGTCTACTGGTACACGCTGGAGTTCGGCGCCGCCCGCGAAGACGGGGACGTGAAGGCGTACGGCGCGGGGCTCTTGTCTTCCTTCGGAGAGCTGGGGAGTTTTGTGTCCCGGGCCGAGATGAAGCCGTTCGACATCGCCGAGATCGCCCGAACCCACTACGATCCGACGAGCTACCAGAAAGCCCTCTTCGTGGCGCCGAGCTTCGCGGAGATGGAGAAACGCGTCGCGGGATGGCTGGAAGAAGTTATTGAGCAAGTCGCGGGGACAGGTCCCGAAGGGGCCTGCACCCGCAGCAGTCCAGAAAGCGGCGGGAAGCAGCCCGGGCCACCGCGTTGACGCTCTGATCGGAGTGGCAATCGATCTCATCCGGTTCGCCTGCCCGATCGTTGGATCCGCTCCCGTCTGGCATCTCCTCCAGATCCTCGACCTGCTGGCGCACGGTCTCGCCGCGGCGGCGATCGGCCTCGCGCTCTCGGCCGCCGGTTTCGCGACCCGGAACCGTCGCCTCCTGCGGGTGGGTCTCGCGGTCCTTCTCGCCGCGGCGATCGCCGGCCTGGCAGCGAACGGGCTGAAGCTCGTGTTCCGGGTTCCCCGCCCGCACACCCCCGGCTCGTTCAGCTTTCCGTCGGGTCATGCCGCCACGGCCGCGGCCGTCGCGGCCGTGCTCGTGCGCGCGTTTCCCCCCGCCGGGCCGCTCTTCGTGTTCGTGGCGCTGTTCGGCGGCATCGCGCGCGTCTACTTCCGGGATCACTACCTGATCGACGTGATCGCCGGCGCGCTTCTCGGACTGGCCGCGGGCCTGCCGGTGGCCCAGAGATTCCTCGGAGAAAAGCCGGAAAGCGCGCCGCGCCCGCGGCGGTCTCTCGCGCCCGGGATCGTCGTGGCCGTGCTCGGCTTCGCGGCGGTGGGATGGGCGGCGGTCTACGAGGGGCAGCTCCGCGCCCATCTCCGGAAGGAGCCGAGCGATCGTCCCCCGAACGTCGCGATCCGTTTCGGCACGCCCGGAGCGCGGCCTCTTTTGCGCGAGGGTTGGTCCGGAGACGAGAAGTGGAAAGAAGCGTTTCCGTTCGTATGGGCGGAGGGAACCTACTCCCGCGTTGCGATCCCGCCGCTCCTTTTCGGAGACTACGTGGCCCGGATGCGGGTCCTGCCGTTCGCCCGGGGGGAGCGGCTGTCCTGCCAGATCATCGGCGTCGACTTCAACGGAGCCCGAGTGGCCGACGTCCTTCTGGACCGGGGATGGAACGACTACGAGGTCGCGATCCCGAAGCGGCTGATCCGCCCGGGCGGGGTCGGCAACGAGATGGCGTTCCGGTTCGACTCCGCGGCCGCTCCGAGCGGGACCGAAGTCCGCCGCCTGGCCGTGGCGTTCCGCTCCGTGGAGATCGGGGCGGTAACGGCGCCCCCTCGGCCGCGGATGGGGGGATAATCGACCCGGCGACCGGTGCCCCCTCTTCGGACTCGCTGTCTGGCTCTCGTGTTCGGCGCTCTCCTGACCCTTTCCGGAGGCGCCGCGGCGGCGATCCTCGTCGTCACCAATGCGAACGACTCCGGTCCGGGCTCGCTCCGTGCGAGCCTCACGGTCGCCAACGCGACCCCGGGCAACGACGTCATCAACTTCGCGATCCCGGGAACCTCCGTCCAGCACATTCACCTGATCTCCCCGCTCCCTCCCCTGACCGACGACGCCGGAGTCACGATCGACGGCTACACGCAGTTCCTGGCGAGTCCGAACACGCTCGCCGCCGGCAACAACGCCTTCTTGAAGATCGAGATCATCGGCACGGAAGCCGGCGCGCAGGCGATCGGGATCGACGTCCGCTCATCGGCGAACGTCATTCGCGGCCTCGTCGTCAACTCTTTCGACCGCATCGGGATCGCGGTCCAGCGCGGAGTGGGGAACCGGGTCATCGGATGTTTCGTGGGAACGGACCCGAGCGGCTCGCAGGCTGCTCCGAACCGCGCCGGGATCCTGGTCATCTTCAACGGCAAGGACCCGAACGATCCCGCAGCGACCGCCGACACCGTCATCGGGAGTCCGAGTCCCGCCGATCGCAACCTCGTTTCCGGCAACCTCGAGAATGGCATCGCGGCCGACTTCCTGTCCTCGAACACGGTGGTGCAGAACAATTACGTGGGCACGAACGCGGCGGGGAACGCGGCTCTCGCGAACGGTGGCACGGGCGTCCTCGTCGTCGGCTCCGGAACGACCGTAGGAGGTACGACACCGGGAGCCGGCAACCTCATCTCCGGAAACGAGAGTTTTGGAGTCGCTCTCGGCTTCACCGGCCAGGGTTCCGTCCAGGGAAACCTCATTGGAACCGACGTCGCGGGGACGGCCTTCATTCCGAACCTCGCGGGCGTGCGAATCTTCTACTCCCAGTTCAACACGATCGGGGGTGCGGCGCCGTCCGCCCGCAACGTGATCGCGGGCAACCGGGGAACCGGCGTTCAGATCTTCGGATTCGCCACCATCGGGAACGTCGTCTCCGGGAACTCGATCCACGACAATGGGGGAATCGGGATCGATCTCGACGGGAACGGCGTGTCAGCGAACGACGTCGGAGACGGCGACGACGGAGGCAACCTCCTCCAGAACTTCCCGGTGCTGACGTCGGCGACGATCGCGGGAGGCGCCACGCGGGTCGCCGGCGCCTTGAACAGCACTCCGTCGACGAAGTTCCGCGTCGAGTTCTTCTCGAACGAAGAGTGCGATCCGTCCGGTTTCGGGGAGGGAGAAAAGTTCCTGGGATCCACGGACGTCACGACGGACCCGACCGGAAACGCGAGCTTCCTGGTGACGGACCTGGCCGGCCCGGGCGCCGGTCGAATCGTCACCGC
>JBKPMI010000143.1:0-6634 GCA_046732075.1 Acidobacteriota bacterium
TGGATGGCGTCGAAGAGCGTGTCGTTGTCGTGCGCCTCGACGTAGTTGATGACCTCCTGCGGGTCGGCGGTGTAGCCGGCGTTCTGGCCGTTGTAGTCGATCTGGCTGGCGGTGACCGAATGGCCCAGGCGGTCGATGAAAGAGAAGTTCGCCAGGCTGCCGGCGAGCCCCACCCGGATCCAGTCCATTTCCACCAGGAGGCGGGCCTTCTGGTCGTCGGCGGAACCCTGGTTCGTGGCGTTCGAGTCGTAGAAGAGACCCGTCAGGAAGCCCTGCTCCTGAATGCCGCTGAACGGGCCCCCGCCCCGCGCGCCGTCGCGCAGCCGGTCGTTGAACGTGCCGATGCCGGTGCCGGCCATGTTGCGCTGGGTGGCGTTCACGCCGCGGGCGTTGTCCGCCACCTCGCCGAAGTTCCATCCCTCGCCGTAGACGTAGATCTCTCTTCCGTTCACGCCGTCATGAGCCGGGGTCAGCGCGTCCAGGTTCTGCCGCAGCTTGACCATGTTCCGCTTCATGTGGTGCCCCATCAGGTCGAAGCGGAATCCGTCCACCTTGTAGGCCGTGGACCAGGTCAGCACCGAGTCAATGAGTAGCTTCTCCATCATGTTGTGCTCACTCGCGGTGTTCTGGCAGCAGCTGCTCGTCTCGATGTCGCCGTCGGCGTTCAGACGGTGGTAGTAACCCGGGACCACGCGGTCCAGAACCGACTTGTCGCTCTCGCCCGCCGCCGTCGTGTGGTTGTAGACGACGTCCATCACGACGCGCAGTCCCAGACGGTTCAACGCCTGGACCATCTGGCGGAACTCCAGAATGCGCGTGGGTCCGTCGGCGTCGGTGGCGTAGCTTCCTTCGGGCGTCGTGTAGTGCCAGGGGTCGTAACCCCAGTTGAAGGCGTCTGCGTCCGCCACCGCCGAGACCGCCGCCTGCTGCTGGTCGGAGTCCGGCGGGTAGCTCGCGAGATTTCCGGCGGGTTCCTGCCAGTGGGACTTGTCCTCGTCCACGGTGGCGATGTCGAAGGAAGGCAGCAGGTGGACGTGGGTCAGCCCCGCCCGCGCGAGCGAACCGAGGTGAAGCACGCCCTGGGAGCTCGACTCGGCGAATGCCTTGAACGTGCCGCGCAGAGCCGCCGGGACAGACAGGTCGTTCGCGCTGAAGTCGCGCACGTGGAGCTCGTAGAGCACGATGTCCTCGGGCGCGTCGAGGCGCGGCTTGACGAGAGTGTCCCAGCCCGCCGGTTTCCACGCGGCAGCCGAGAGGTCGACGATCTGGCTCCGCTGGCTGTTGCGGGACAGGCTCACCGAGTACGGATCGGTGACGAGGTTGTGCTCCACGTGGCCGGTGGACCGCACGAAAACCTCGACCTCGTAGAGGTAGAACCGGCCGTTCCAGCCCGGGTTGCCGGTGATGCTCCAGACGCCGGTGGCCGGATCGGCGGTCATGGCCATCACGTTCGCTGGAGTGGCGGGGTTCGAGTCGGCGAAGAGGTGGAGCTTGACCGACCTTGCCGTCGGCGCCCAGACACGAAGCGTCGGAGTGGCGCCGGCGAAGGAGACGCCGAGCGCGCCGTCGTAGGTGTAGAGGTCGTCGAGCACGCCCGGAATCTGCAGGGACGTGGCGTCGACCGGCTGGCCGCCGCCGTCTTTGGCGGAGACGGCGAGCTGGGATTTCAGCGCGTCGGGAACCTCGCCCAGGTGGTCGGGCGGGACGTGGAAGGCCGCGTAGCTCGCGAGGTGGGGGAACAGCGCGCGGATCTCGGAGGAGAGGCCGGCCGGATCGTAGACGAGCGGGATGTCCGAGCCGCCGGTCACCCCGTCCGCGCCGAGGACGAGCCCGCCGTCGGGCGCTGCGTGGAGTGTGACGGCCCAGTCGGACTGAACGCCCGCGAGATTCCACGCGATGGTGTTTTCGGAGACCCAGTGTGCTTTTGCTTTGCCGAGATTGCCCTTCGGGCCGCCGGGCGCCCCGATCGTCAGGACGTGCGTCGCGGCGTCGTACGTGAAGAAGATCTCCTGGCACGCGGCCGTGACGGTGAACGCAATGTTCGGCCCGTTCGGAACGCCGCCCGCGCCATAGTTCTCGTCCCAGCTCTCGTTGATGGCGACCTTCGCCTCGTAGTTTCCGGCGGGAAGCGCGTTCGTGCGGAACGTGTAGATGCCGTCGCCGTCGGGGTCCTGGAGCCACGACCGCAGGCAGCCCGGGTCCCAGTCGCCGGGACATCCGAGCTCGCTCTGGAAGCTGCCGGGCGCGACCGCGATCGTCTTGTTGTGGTTGTCGGCGACCCAGTGCGTCGCGTGGCTGTAATAGAACTTGACTGCCGTCGGCGCCGCGAGAGACAGCCCGATGTTGGCTCCGTTCGGCGTCGCGTTCGCCCCGTAGTTTTCGTCCCAGGCGTGATTGATCGCTGCCTTGTACTCGTAGCTGCCCGCGGGAATGTTGAACGTCGCCTGCCAGACGAGGTCATTCGCGTCGAACGCGAGGTCCGTGTTCACACAGTCGGGCTGCCAGTCACCCGGACAGCCCAGCTCGCTCTGGAAGCTGCCGGGAATGGTCACGCTGGAAGGCTGCGGAACGGCCGATGCCGCTCCTTCGACCGTCAAGACATGCGTCGACGAGTTGTAGACGAATTCGATCTCGGCGCAGTCTGCAGAGACGGTGAAAGGGATGTTGGCGCCGTTCTGCACGCCGCCCACGCCGTAGTTCTCGTCCCAGCTCTCGTTGATGGCGACCTTGACCTCGTAGTTCCCGGCGGGAAGAGCGCTGGTTCGGAAGGAATAGATGCCGTCGCCGTCGGGGTCCTGCAGCCACGATCGCAGGCAGCCCGGGTCCCAGTCGCCCGAGCAGCCGAGCTCACTTTGGAAGCTCCCGGGCGCGACGGCGATGACCTTTCCCCGATTGTCCGCGACCCAGTGCGTCTCGTGGCTGTAATAGAACTTCACCGGGCCCGCGGTCGGGAGCGAGAGTCCGATGTTCGGCCCGTTGCTGGTGGCGTTGGCGCCGTAGTTCTCGTCCCAGCTGTCGTTCAGCGGCGCCTTGTATTCCCAGTTGCCCGCCGGCACGTTGAAGGTTCCCTGCCAGACCTGGTCCTCGGTGTCGAAAGTCAGGTGCGTGGCGGCGCAGCCGGGCTGCCAGTCATCCGGGCAACCGAGCTCGCTCTGAAGACTGCCGGCGATCGTGACCGCCGTGGGCGCGGGCGTATGAGATGCGAAGGCCGGCGATCCGAGGAGGACGATCGTGAACGCGGCGATCAATGCACGCAGCCGCAGCGAGTCGGGAGAACCCGGGCGAAGCTCTTTGGACATGAGGAGCCTCCAGGAAGGGGGGCGAGCGTAGCACGTCGCGTCCCGTTCGCACGGGATCTGAATTCATCACCTCTCGCTCGTCGCTCCCGCTCGGTTCGGGACCTGCTCACGCACCGGCGAGCAGCTCGCCAGACTCGTCTCGACCGCTCGCCTGGTCCCTCACCTCGCTCACGCTCCCGCGGCGCGAGAATACTCGCGCCGCGAACTCATTCAGCGCGGCCGCTGAACTCAACCTTCCAGCTTTGCTTCCATCGTGATCTTCGTATTCAGCAGTCGCGAGATCGGGCATCCCTTCTCCGCGGCTTCCGCGGCGGCGCGAAACGCCTCGGCGGAACCCCCCGGGATCTTCCCCACCACTTCCAGGTGAGATTCCGTGACGGTCCAGCCGGCGTCGAGCTTGTCGAGCGACACCGTCGCCGTCGTCCTCAGCTCCTCCGGCACCAGGCCTGCCTTGCCCAGCTCTCCCGACAGCGCCATCGTGAAGCAGCCCGCGTGGGCCGCCGCGATCAGCTCCTCCGGGTTCGTCCCCTTTTCGTTTTCGAACCGTGTCGTGAACGAATAGGCCTTGCTCGCGAGCGCGCCGCTCTCGGTCGACACCAGTCCTTTTCCGGTCTTGAGATCTCCCCGCCATTCCGCGGATGCCTTGCGTTTCATTTTTCCTCCTCGCCTGAGAACCGATTATGCCGGTTCCGCGCCATCCGGAATCCCGGACGAAGGTACCGGCGTGCTTCCCCCTTGCCCGGATACGGGATAGAACTTCCCGTGGAGAACACGATGAAGAATCACCCGAGCCGCTGGAGTCTCGCCCCGTTCGCCGCCGCCCTCCTGCTCTCCGCCGTCACGGCATCCCGTGCATCGGCCGGCGCCGTCGAGGACGAGAAGGCAGTTGCCGCGCTCGACACTCAGTACCAGGCCGCCGTCGCGAAGAACGACGCCGCGACGATGGACCGCATCCTCGCGGATGACTTCATTCTCGTCACGGGCAAGGGGAAGGTCTTCACGAAGTCGGATCTTCTGAACGAGGCGCGGGGCGGCAAGACCGTCTACGAACGTCAGGACGACAGTGAGCAGAAGGTCCGCGTCTACGGCGATACCGCAATCGTCACCGCGCTCCTCCACATGAAAGGGACGTCGGAGGGAAAGACCTTCGAGCGCCAGCTGTGGTTCAGCGATACGTACGTGCGGACCCCGTCCGGATGGCGTTACGTTTTCGGCCAGGCGTCGATTCCGCTGCCCGCGAACTGATCGGCAGCTTGACGGGTTTCCGGAACCGGGACTAATCTCTTCTTCGCGTGAGGCGTTTTGCCCACGCGCGTTTTCCCGCCGGGAGCGATTGCCCCGGTGAAAGGAGGCCTCCATGTATCCCGGATTCATTTCCCATTGGAGACGCGAGCGCTGCGGCGACCGCCGCGCAGCGATGGGCTACGGCGGCGGCGGACGCTCCCGAGAGTGGGAGTACCGCATGACGGGCGAGGACGACCCCGGCGCGTACGGTTTCGCCGGAGGGTCCTTCGGCGTTCGCCGGCCGCTCCGCTTCCTCGCCTACAAGCTGGAGCTCGACGAGAAGCAGGTGGCGGAGCTCGCCCGGATCCTGGACGAGATCAAGACGGAGCGGGCTCAGGCCGCCGTCGATCATCGCCGGGCAATCTCGGTGTTCGCCGACGCCATCGAGGGTGACGCGTTCGACGAGAGCAAGGCGAAGTCGGGCGCGGACCTCCGCCTCGAGAGCGCAAACCGGCTCCGCGGCGCGGTCCTGTCGGCGCTCGGCCGGCTGCACAAGCTGCTCGATGGCGAGCAGCGCGCGCGGCTGGCGTATCTGATCCGGACGGGAACTCTCTCGATCTGACGGTGCGTGGCGGGGTCCGATCGCGCAAAGGTCGGATCCCGCCACGAGTTTTCGCGGACGGTCGGCTAAACTAGCCGCATCATCGGAACCCCTCTCGCCACACCGAACCGACGGGCCGTCGCGGCCGCGCTCGGAGCCTCGATCCTCCTGGTCCTGGCGATCGCCGGATCGGCCTCGGGCCAGCAGACCGCCAGCCTGGTCTGGCGCGGAGAAACGTTCCCGATCGCGTTTTCGCGGGGGGACTTCTCCGTCGGGGACGTCGCCCGCGCGCTCGGCCTGACGGTTTCGCGCGACACGACCACGGGAGTCCTCACGATCGGGGCGAAGTCGGGGGCACAGCTCCTGGCGGGGCCGGGGGCGGTCCAGGTCTCGGTCAGCGGGAGGCCGGTCGAGATTTCCCGACCGATCCGCTCGGTCACCGGCGTCCTCTACGCGCCGCCCGACTTCTTCGAAAAAGCCCTCTTCCCGCTGGCCGGCGCGAGAGGAACGTGGGATCCGTCGCAGCGGCTCTGGACCGTCACCGCGGGAGGCGGCACTGCTCCGGCGGGACCCGCGGCCGAGCCCGGCGCGCCGGTGACCGTCGACGTCGCCGTCGTCCACGTCGACCCGTCCACGCAGGTCGTGCTCCGCGAGTCGACCGCAGCGCGCTTCGAACCGCAACTCGTCACTTCGGGGATCCAGATCCGCTGGACCGACCGGAAGGTCGTGCCGCCTTTCGCCGAGCGCCGATTCGACGATCCGCTGGTCGCCGCCGTCCGTTTCGAGGGGGACGCCGTCACCGTCGTTTTTCGCGACGCGAGCCTCACCGCGCATGCCTACCCGCTGACCGACCCCGACCGCATCGTCGTCGAGGTGGCGCGGGTCGTCGCGTCGCCTCCGATCGAACCCGCTCCGCCGCCTCCACCCGCGGTCCCGGGGCTCACGATCGTGATCGATCCGGGACACGGCGGCGGGGAGACCGGAGCGATCGGTCCGGACGGGCTCCAGGAAAAGGACGTGACGCTCCAGATCGCGCGACGCCTGGCCGCCGCGATTCCGCGGGTGCTCTCGAGCCGCGTCGTGCTGACCCGGGACTCGGACAGCGGGATCTCACTGGACGACCGGACGTCGCTCGCCAACCACGAGAAGGCCGCGCTCTTCCTGTCCCTGCACGCAAACTCGTCGCGCGCGGTGGGAGCGCACGGGTCGGAGACGTACTACCTCTCTCTGGAGACCTCCGACCGTGTGTCGCAGGACGTCGCCCGCCGGGAGAACGTGGCGCCCGCGGCGGCGCCCGGCGCGCCGGCGGCCAACCCGGACCTCGACTTCATCCTCTGGGATCTGGCGCAGAGCGCGCACATCACCGAGTCGAGCCGGCTCGCGGAGGCGATCCAGACGCAGCTGAACGTGGTCTCGAAGACCGAGAACCGCGGTATCAAGCAGGCGCCGTTCCGCGTGCTCGCCGGGGCGACGATGCCGGCGGTGCTGGTCGAGGTCGGCTTCATCTCCC
>JBKPMI010000144.1:0-17744 GCA_046732075.1 Acidobacteriota bacterium
GAGTACGACCCGCGCGAGTACCCGAAGCTCCTGGAGCCGATCGAGAACGGCCACGCCGACGTCGTGTACGGCTCGCGGTTCCTGGGGGGCGGCGCGCGGCGAGTCCTGTACTTCTGGCACACCGTCGGCAACCGGCTGCTCACGCTCCTGTCCAACATGTTCACGAACCTGAACCTGACGGACATGGAGACCTGCTACAAGATGTTCCGGCGCGAGGTCGTCCAGTCGCTCACGATCGAGTCGCGCCGTTTCGGGATCGAGCCCGAGATCACGGCGAAGGTGGCGCGGCGCGGCTACCGGATCTTCGAAGTGCCCATCTCGTACTACGGCCGCACCTACGACGAGGGCAAGAAGATCGGCTGGAAGGACGCGGTGTCCGCCGTCGCGACGATCGTTCGCCACAACCTGCGCGAGTCCGAGGACCCCCGCAACGTCGGGCACGTCACGCTCGTGCGCATGTCCCGCCTGGAGCCCTACAACCGGTGGCTCGTCTCGCGATTCGACGGGGCGGTCGGCCGCCGCGTCCTCGAGATCGGGGCCGGCTTCGGGAACATCACCCGCCACCTGCGCGGCCGCGAGCTCCTGGTCGCGTCGGACCTGGATCCCGTGGCGCTCGAGCACTTGAAGGGTGCCTTCCGGGACGACCCGTCCGTGAGGATCGCCTCGTACCGCTTCCCCCTCGACCCGGCGGAGCGGGACGAGATCCGGCGGCTCCGGATCGACAGCGTGGTGTGCCTGAACGTCCTGGAGCACATCGAGGACGATCGGCGCACGCTCGCCGACATGTACGAGGTGCTGGAGCCGGGCGGTCGCCTGGTGCTCCTCGTCCCCGCGTTCCAGAGCCTGTTCGGGACGCTCGACGTTCATCTCCGCCACTTCCGCCGCTACGAAAAGGCGGAGCTCGAGAGCAAGATCCGCGAGGCGGGCTTCGCGATCGAGGACCTCCGCTTCGTCAACCGGCCCGGGATCTTCGGCTGGTGGCTGAACGGAAAGCTGCTGCGCCGCCGGGTCCTGCCGCGCAGTCAGCTCCTCGCGTTCAAGCTGATGATGCCGATGCTGGAGCGCGAGAAGGAGAACCCGCCGACCGCAGGTTTGTCACTGATCGCCAGGGCACGGAAGGAATGACGGAGTTTCGGCCGGAAGTTTCGTTCCTCAGCCATCGACGGGCAATTCTCCTCTTCTTCGTGATTCTCACGCTGAGGGTCACCATAGCCGCGCAGTTCCGCGGGAATTTCGACTCGCAATCGTTTCTCACCGCGGCGCAACTTGTGGCGCACGGCGACAACGTCTATGCGGGGACGAACCGTTACAACTACAGTCCCCTCTGGGCCTACGTTCTTGCCGGGATCTGGACCGCCTCGCGCCCGAATGTCCACCTTTTCGTCTTTCTTGTCGGCCTCTTGCAGATCGCGGTCGACGTGGTTACTTCGATTTTCGTCTGGCGTATTGCGAGCCAGCGACTCGGCTTTTCGGACGCCGAGTCTCGCCGGGCCGCACTCCTGTTCTTCTCGAATCCGGTTTCGGTCCAGGTCTCGAGTTTTCACGGCCAGTTCGATGGCACCGCCATCCTCTGTCTTCTGGCCGCGATCTACTGGACGACGAATTCGGAGTTCCGGGAAAAACGCTCCCGGATCGTCCTGCTTCTCGGCCTTTCGTTGGTTGTCAAACATGTAACGGCGTTCCATCCAATACTGTTCTGGCGTCGTCTTCGCCGGCCGGGTCTCTCGGTCTTGGGAGTCGCGATCCCTTACGCGATCTTCATCCTTTCGTTCTTACCGCTTGCCGCAGCCTGGCGACCGATCATGCGAAACGTCTTTCTTTATTCGGCGGGCATCGAGCACGGCAAGGTTCGCCCCGGAGGGATGTGGAGTTATGTCGAGTTTGCTCGCTACTCGTCGATCGGCTTCTCGATTCTTTTTCTTGTTTCAGTGGCCGTGTTCATCTGGATGACCCGAAAGATGGAGCTCACTCGCGCTTCTCTGGTGCTCTTCCTCGGCCTCCTCGTCTTTCTCCCGTCCTATGGCGGCCAGTACATCGTCTGGCCAATCGCCCTCGGGTCCCTCTACTCGTCCCCCGCATATGGGCTCTTTACCGCCGTTGGATCGCTGTGGCATTTCACGGAAACGTGGGGTCTGAAATTGCCCGTTCAGTTTTCTCCCTACGCGGCCTGGCTTGCGGCGATCATCTGGCTGGTCGTCGAGGTCCGACGGCCGGACCCTCCGCGTCATCCGGTTTTCTGATCGCCCGCCGACCAGACCAGTAGAACCATTTCGGGAGAGTCCACGAGCTGCCGCATGACACCGCGACGAGTCAGGATCGGGCCGAGCACGCGGACGAACGACGGAGGGACCTGGAAGTAGACGCGCGCCCCATCCAACGCGGCGCGATCGAGCTCTCTCTCGACCGCGGCGAAGTCCTCGCGGGGCAGGCGCACCGCCACGGCCCAGCCCGGGTGCGAGGCCTGCTCGAGCGGAAACGCGTGAAGCGTCATGCCGAGCTTCCCCCGGTCGGCGTCGAGTCGCGCGGGCAGGTAGAAGTGCGCTCCAGTGAAGAGGACGTCGCCGGGACGGGCCATCCGCTCGAGCGCGTCGAGCGGCGGGCGCAGCGTCGAAACACGGTGCACTTCGAGGAGAAGGAGCGACGCGACGAGAGAGACGGCCGCGACGCCCCACGCCGCGGCGCGCGCGAGCCGGCTCCGGTCCGCGAGGAGCGCGACCGTCCACAACCAGACCGGCAGGACCGCCATCTCCGTGCGCCCCGCGAACGCAACAGGCCGCGCGAGCGACGCGAAGACGACCCCGCCGAAGAAGAGAACGAGAAACGCGGCGGCGCGGCGGAGTCGAGTGTCGTCCCGCCACGACAGCGCGAGCGAAAGCGCGATGAGGAGCGCGAGGGCAGACCCGAGCGCCACCAGTGCGCCGGGCAGCGGCGGTCCGAACGGCGCCGGGATGCGGCCGGCCCCTCCGAAGGAAGACGCGATGCCCATGACGAGCTCGGCGGCCGGCTCGTGCATCCAGGCGACCGCCGCGGGGGGCTGGCGCATCAGGATCGGGAGCCAGAGAAGGAACGGCAGCGATCCCACGAAGACGGCGAGCGCGGACCTCGTTCTCTTCTCCGCGGCGGCCACCGCGGCGACCGCGAGCACCGCGAAGATCGACAGGTAGTGAGCGAACACGAGCGCTGCCGAGAGGAGCGCGATCACCCCGAGCGTCACGAGCGCCTCCTCGGCCTGCGTCCCGAGGAGAAACAGCGCGAGGACCATCGCGGCAAGAAGCGCGTACGCCCGCGCCTCGCCGGAGTAAAGAAGGAGGAGCGGCGACAGGGAGGCGAGGAGGACGAACCGGACCTTCGCGCCCGGGGTGGGAAGGCTTCGGACGCCCGCGAGAACCGCGAGCGCCGCGAGAAAAGGAAGAAAACGGGAGGCGACGTCCGAAGAAAGGAAGCGTTCGCCGCCGTGCACGAACGGTTTTTCAAGAAGGTAGAAGAGCGGCGGGCCCGAGTCGTTCCGGAGGACGGCGAGGAGCTCGCCCGGGGACAGCCGCGCTGCCCAGACCGTGAAGATCTCGTCGAACCACAGCGGGCGGTGAACGAGGAGCCACGCGCGCGCGAGAGCGGAGAGGAGAGCGACGATCGCGGCCGCCGCGAGCGCGAGTCGGTACCGGCTTTGCGCTGGCGCTGCGATGCCCTATCCTAAACCGTGATGGGCAGCGAGCGGATGCAAATGAGCCCCGCTCGGACGCCGAATCCTCCTTGCCGTCTCTGACGGCGAGCCCCGGGCTCCGGCGAGCCCTTCCCGGCGTCCTCTTTGCGCTGCTCGTCGTCGGCGTGTATGCCGATCCGCTCTTCTTCCCGCGGAACTTCGCGGGGCGCGACCTCGCCGTCTACAACCTTCCGATGGAGAAGGCCATGCACGACGCGTACGCGCGCGGCCGTCTCCCGGTCTGGCTGCCGGAGATCTCCGGAGGGCGGCCGCTCCTCCCGAACCCCAACTCCGGCTCGCTCTACCCGGTGCGGCCGCTGCTCTCGCTCCTTTCGTTCCCGGCGGCGATGCGCGTCTTCCCGCTCCTCCACTGGATCCTCGCGGGCATCGGGATGATCGTGCTCTGCCGTTCGCTCGGGACGTCCCGCGCCGCCGCGTGGGTCGCGGCCGTGACTTACGTCTTCTCGGGTGTCGGCGTCGGAGAGGTTTTCTTTCCGCACGTCCAGCCGGGGAGCGCGCTGCTGCCCTGGATCGTCTGGGCGGTCGGGCGGCCGGTCCGTGGCGCCGCGGGGCGGATCCTTCCGCTCTCGCTCCTGTTCGGTCTCGTCTTCCTGGCCGGCGATGTGTTCACCGGAGTAATTGCGCTCGCTGCCGCGCTCGTGTGGATCTTCGTCCCGGTCGAACGCCGGGACCGCGCCCGCGAGGTCGGAAGGCTCGCGGCGTCGCTCGCGCTCGCGGCGCTTCTCGCCCTCCCGCAGATTCTCGCCACGCTCCTCTGGATCCCGAACACCAACCGCGCGGTCGTCGGGATGAAGCTCGAGGAGACGCTCTTCTATTCGATCTCGCCGTTCCGCCTCCTCGAGCTGGCGGTTCCGTTCCCCTTCGGCGCGACCTGGAGCCTGGAGAACGCCCGGGTCTGGGGATGGACGATCTTCCACTCGAGGCCGATCGGCCTCTACCCGACGCTTTATGCCGGCGCCTTCGCGCTGATCGCGCTCGCCGTGACTCGTGGCAGCGGCTCGCCGGGAGCGCGGTTCGCGAAGACGCTGCTCGCGATCGGCGTCGTGGTCGCGGTGATTCCGAGCCTCGTGCCGCACCGCTGGCACGACCTTCCATCGCCGATTCCGCTCCGGTATCCCGAGAAGTTCGCGGTCGCGATCACGTTCGCCGTCGCGGTGCTCGCGGCAGTCGCCTTCGACCGCATCCGGACGTCGGATGTCCGGCTCCGCTGGACGATCGCCGTGCTCGCCGCTTTCACCGCCGCCGCGGTGCTCGCGGTCCTCCTGCCGGCAGCCGCGGGCCGCGGCGCCGTCGCGCTCGTCGGAGAGCGGTCGCTCCAGATCCCCGTCGCGGCGCGCACGGTTCCGGAAAGCCTCGTCGAGGGTGCGCTTCTCTGGGGGATCACCGTCGTCGCGCTTCTACTCCTCCGGACGCCGGGTCGTTCGGCACTCGCCGCGTCCGTCGCGCTACTCACGCTCGTGCCAGTCGTCTCCAACCGCCGGATCGCACCGACCTTCCGGGACGAGGAGATCTTCTCGCCACCGGCGTCCGTGCGAAGAATGGATCGCCTCGACCCCGCTCGATCGTACCGGACGATCGCGGAGTCGCTCTACCGCCCGGACTCGCGGATCGAAGCGAGCGTCTCGGAGTCGGACCCGACGTACACGGAGTTTCCCCGCCGTACCTTCGAGGAGTACACGCAGGCGCTGTTCCACCGGGGGACGGTCTTCAACCGCGACTTCGACCGGGGCGACCTCGTTCGCATGGAGATCCTGCGCCAGGTGTCGAATCTCGCGTCGCGGCATTCGCGCGGGAGCGCGTTTTTCGGCGGGCTCGCGCTGCGCTTCGGGATCCGCTTCCCCGACCAGCGTCCGCTTCCGGGATACCTCCGCGCCGGCGGGGACGTCCTCCAGGACTGGGACGAGCACGAGGCGCCGCTCCCCGCCATCCGGCTGGTCGAGCGCTGGAAGACGACGCGGGGAGGCGTTCCGGCTCTGAAGGAGATCGGGCTGCTCGATCCGGGGGAGGTCCTGATCGAGACGGGACGCACCGAGGGGCTCCGGACGGTGCGCGGTGGAAGCGTACGCGTCGTCCGCGACGATCCGGAGCGCCTGGTCGTCGAAACGAACGCTCCGGATCCGACCTGGCTCTTCGTCCTGCGCGGTTACTGGACGTACCGATCGATCCGTCTCGACGGAAAGTCGGTCGAAGCGTCGCCGGCGCAGATCGCCTTCTCCGCGGTGCCCGTGCCCGCGGGCGTGCACTCGATCGACTGGCAGGAACTCGTGCCCGGAGGCGAGTCGTCGTTCTGGGGACCGGTGATCTTCCTCCTGGTTGCGGCGTTCCTCGCAAGCCGGCGCGGAAAGCGCGGATGATCCCGGATCGGTCTGTGAGAGCGGTCTCCCGCGCGTGGATCCCGGCGCTCGGATTCGCGGCCCTCATCGTCGTCGTCTACGCCGACCCGCTCTTCTCGCGCCGCAACTTCTCGGGCCGTGACCTCGTCGTCTACAACCTGCCGATGGAGAAGGCGATCCACGACGCGTACGCTCGCGGCCGTCTCCCGGTCTGGATGCCGGAGATCTCGGGAGGTCGGCCCCTCCTTCCCAACCCGAACGCCGGAGCGATGTACCCGGTCCGCCCGCTCCTCTCGATCCTGCCGTTCCCGCTGGCGATGCGGCTCTTCCCGATCCTCCACTGGATCGCCGCGGGGATCGGTGTGATGGTGCTCCTTCAGTCGATCGGCGTCTCGGAATCGGGCGCCTGGCTCGGTGCTGTTACCTACGTCTTCTCGGGAGTCGGCGTCGCGGAGGTGTTCTTCCCTCACATCCATCCGGGCATGGCGCTGCTCCCGTGGGTCATCTGGGCGGTCGCGCGCCGGACGGTTTCACTCGCGCACAAGTTGGTGCCGCTGTCGTTTCTCTTCTCGCTGCTCTGCTTCGCCGGAGACGTTTTCACGATCGGGATGGCGATTCTCGGCTCCGGTCTCTGGATCCTCTTCGAAGTCGAGCGACGAGAGCGGGGGCGGGAGATCGTGATTCTCGCCGCGGCGGTAGGACTCGGGGGATTGCTCGCCGCACCCCAAATCGTCGCGACCGTTCTGTGGATTCCGGAGACGAACCGCGCAGTCCTCGGGATGCGCCTGGAGGAATCGTTCTTCTTTTCGATTCACCCGTACCGCCTGCTGGAACTCGCGCTTCCCTACCCGTTCGGACCGACCTGGGATCTCGACGTCAGCCGGACCTGGGGATGGTCCGTCTTTCGAAACAAGGCGCTGGGAATCTTCACCACCCTCTATGCCGGAGCATTTGCACTCGTGGCGTTGCCCGTGGCGTGGAGGCTTCGGCAGGCGGGCGTCCGTTTCGCCCGGTCTCTCCTCGTCCTGGCGCTCGTGTTTTCGGTGCCTCCCAGTCTCGTTCGCGTCGGGTCGGGCCTGGGAATGCGGCAGTCGCCGGTGCCCCTTCGAAACCCGGAGAAGTTCGCGGTCGCGATTGCTTTCGCGCTGGCTCTTCTCGCGGCGCTCGCTTTCGACCGCCTGAGGCAAACCGGCCGGCGACCTCGCTGGCCCCTGGGAGTCGCGCTCGGCCTGACCGCGCTCGCCGCCGGGGCGGCTATTTTTCCGGATGCGTCGGGAAGGTTCGCGGTCGCACTCGTCGGCGAAGATTCGAAGCGAATCGCGATCGCATCCGACCAACTCGCCCCCGCCCTCGCGGAAGGGGGTCTCCTGTGGGTGGCGACGATCGTCGGGCTCGACCTCCTCGGCCGGTCTTCCCGAAAAGCCCTGGCTCTCTCCCTCGGATTGCTTTCCGCGGTGCCCATCTTCGCGAACCGCCGCGTCGCGCAGACCGAGGGGGAGTCGGACCTCTTCGAGCCGCCGGCCTTCGCACGGCGGATCCAGCGTGCGGATCCGGACGGGTCCTTTCGCGCCCTGGGCGAATCGCTGTACCGCCCGGAGTCGCGGCTGCAGATTGCGGATTCCGCGACCGACCCGGCGTACGTTCGTCATCTCTGGATCCAGCCGGTCAACGTCCTCTGGGGTCTCGGGGCTGTCCTCAACAAGGATTTCGACTCCGGGGATCTCGCTCGCCTCCAGGGGCTTCGGCGGCTCTCTCCGGCCCTGCTGAATTTCGAGAACGCGGCGCCGCTCTTCGGGAGTCTCTCCCTCCGCTGGGGCATCCGCTATCGGGATCAGGACCCGCTGCCGGGATACTCGCGCTTCGGAGGAAACTGGATCCAGGACTGGGACCAGAATGGCGAAGCGCTGCCCGACGTTCGACTCGCGTCCGGCGTTCTCGAGGAAACCGGAGCCCTCGAGGCGGTAAACGACCTGTCCCGGCTTCGAACGGGCGAGATCGTCGTCGAGACCGGTCGGAGGCGCCGGTACGCCGCAGGGGCCGGAACTGTCCGCATCTCAGAGAATAGCCCGGAGCGGATCCGCATGACCGTAGACGCCCCGGATCCGACGTTTCTGTTCGTCCTGCGCGGTTTCTGGACTCACCGCACGGTCCGCCTGGATGGTCGGCTGGTCGAGCCGGTTCCGGCCCAGCTCGCGTTCTCCGCGATCGCCATTCCCGCCGGGCGCCACGTCGTCGACTGGCGAGAGTGTGTCCCGGGGAGCGAGGCGTCCCGATTCGGTCCCGTTCTCTACGCTCTCGCGGCGGCTGCCCTCTTTCTCCGTGAGCGAGGTGGTCGCGCGGGTCGGGAAGAGTCGTGATCGTCCGGCCCGTTCGCCACAACCGGGTCGTCGCTCCGGCGTTCCTGTTCGCGCTCCTCGTGGTTGTCGTCTATGCCGACCCGCTGTTCTTCCGTCGAAACTTCGTGGGTCGGGACCTCCTGCCCTACAACCTGCCGATGGAAAAGGCGATGCACGACGCGTGGGCCCGGGGTCGGGTACCCGTGTGGATGCCGGAGATCTCGGGCGGACGGCCCCTCGCCCCCAATCCGAACGCCGGCGCGATGTACCCCGTTCGTCCGCTGTTCTCGATTCTCCGGTTTCCGGTGGCGATGCGGCTCTTTCCGATACTGCATTGGATCGCGGCCGGCATCGGGATGATCCTTCTCCTCGGCGTTCTGGGAGTTTCGGGGGCCGCGGCGTGGGCGGGCGCGGTGACGTACGTTTTTTCGGGTGTCGCGGTCGCCGAAGTCTTCTATCCCAACCTTCATCCCGGGATGGCCCTTCTCCCGTGGGCGGTCTGGGCGGTCGCGCGCCAGACGACCTCCCCGGGGGCAAAGGTCGTTTCCCTCTCCCTCCTCTTCGGGCTCCTCTTTCTGGCCGGCGACGTCTTCACGATCGGAATGTCGATCCTCGGATCCGGTCTCTGGATCCTGGTCGAGACCGGGAAACGGGAACGATTGCGGGAAGCGGGAATCCTGGGGGTCTCTTTCGCTCTCGCCGGCTTGCTGGCGGCGCCCCAGATACTCGCGACGCTACTGTGGGTTCCCGACACGAACCGCGCCGCTCTCGGAATGGACCTCCGGGAATCGCTCTTCTTCTCGATCCATCCGCTACGGCTGATCGAGCTCGTCATCCCCTTTCCGTTCGGCGCGTCGTGGTCGCTCGACGACAAGGCGATCTGGGGATGGCCCGTCTTCCGATACAAGGGAATGGGGATGTTCACGAGCCTTTACGCCGGCGCTTTCGCCGTCATCGCGCTCGTCGCCACCCGCAAATCCAGACGCCCGGGTTTCCGCTTCGGACGGCTTCTCCTCGGAATCGCGCTCTTGATTTCGGTCCCGCCGAGCCTGATTCCGTCGGCCTGGGAAAAGCTGCCGTCTCCGCTCCCCCTGCGGAATCCCGAAAAGTTCTCGGTCGCCGTGGTCTTCGCCCTCGCGCTCGTCGCGGGGCTCGCCTTCGACGAACTTCGGTCGGGGCGCGTCCGCCGCCGGTGGACTTTCGCGGTCGCGGCCGCGCTGGCCGGTCTCGCCGTGGCCGCCGCACTCTTTCCGAATCCGCTCGGAACGGCCGCTGCCACTCTGGTCGGGAACGCGCGCTACGCGACGATCGCGTCTCAGAGGTTGCCCGGAGCGCTCGCGGAGGCTGGGCTGCTCTGGGTGGCAACCCTCGTCGCGATCGATCGGCTGCGTGTTTCCTCCCGGGCCGCGCTCGCGACCTCTCTCGCGCTTCTCACGATCGCTCCGATCGCGGCGAACCGGAAAATCGCCCGGACCCTGACGGAGACGGAAATCTTTTCTCCGACACCTTTTGCGCGGAGGATTGCACGCATCGATCCGACCGGCGCCTTTCGGACGCTGGGAGAATCGCTCTACTCGGCCCCGTCCGAGCTGGACCGCGTCTACCCCGACGACGCCTTCGGCGAGAGCCCGCGACGCACGTGGGTCCAGCACGCGCAGGCGCTGTGGGGTCGCGGATCCGTCTTCAACAACGACTTCGACGTCGGAGACTTTTCGCGGATGCAGGCGCTCCGCCGTCTTTCGGTGGCGGCGGCGGCGTACCAGGACTCTCAGACCTTCTACGGCAGTTTCGCGCTCCGGTGGGGCGTGCGATTCCGCGATCAACGGCCCCTCGCGGGCTATCGCCGTTTCGGCGGGGACTGCCGGCAGGAATATGACGAGCTGCCCGAGGCCCTTCCGGACATCCGGCTTCTCCGGAGCTGGATCGAGGAACCGGGGGTGCTGGACGCCTTGACGCGGGTGCCCCGGCTCCAACCGGGGCAGGGTGTGCTCGAGACGGGCCGGCGCGCCGGGGGAAAGGCCGGGCCCGGAATCGTCCACATTCTCGAAAAGGAGCCGGAGCGCCTCGTCGTCGAGACCGTCACTTCCGAGCCAACCTGGCTCTTCGTTCTTCGAGGTTTCTGGAACTATCGCGACGTCTCCGTCGACGGCCGCGCGGTCGCGCCGGTTCCGGCGCAAGTCGCCTTCTCGGGGGTGCCGGTGCCGGCGGGCCGGCATCGGATCGAATGGGAGGAACTCCTGCCGGGGTCGGAAGTGTCCCGCTTCGGTCCGGTGTTGTGGGCTCTGTTCTCGGCCTGGATGCTCGCTCGCTTTCGAAAGGAGAAGAACCGGACATGACCCGACGTTTCGCAGCCGCGGCCGCTCTTCCGATCCTTCTCGCTGTCGGCTGCTCGCGCCGTCACCAGCCTCCTCCCATCACGAAGACGGATGTGGAGGTCGCGACGCGTTCGCCGGAGGCGTGGCTCTCGGACGAGGCGGTGCGGCTCCTGCGCGACTACGTCCGGATCGACACCTCGCTCGACCGCGGAGAGAAAGAGGGAACGGACTTCCTCCGGAACTTCTTCGAGTGTGCGGGCATCCCGACGGAGGTCATCTGTCCCCGCCCCGGGCGCTGCAACGTGTTCGCCCGCCTGCCCGGAAGAAAGCGGGAAGGCGCGCTCCTGCTCCTGAACCACGTCGACGTGGCACCCCCGTTCCCCAGTCTCTGGAAGGAAGCCCAGCCGTTCGAGGGGCGCATCAAGAGGGGATACCTCTACGGCCGCGGGGTCTACGACATGAAGTCGATCGCGATCGCCCAGGCCCTCGCGATGCGCAATCTGAAGCAGCACGGGATCGTTCCGGCGTCGGACATCCTCTTCCTCGGCGAGGCCGACGAAGAAGTCGAGCAGAAGCTGGGATCTCGCTGGCTGCTGGAGCACCGCCCGGAGCTCTTCGCCGGGGTCGGCCAGGTCGTCAACGAGGGCGGGGTCGTCGAGCTCGTTCTCCGGGACCCCCGATACTGGGGGATCGAGACCGTTCAGGCGGGGTATGCGACGGCCGAGTTCGAGGCGCCGACGACGGCGGCCCTGACCGAGCTCGCCGACCGCTGGCGCAAATTGCACTCACCGGTCGTTCAGCCCGACCCGCAGGTGGTCGAGGGCTTCGGATTCCTCGCCAATCACCTCGTCAGCCCCCTGACCGATCCCCTCCGCCACCTCGACCGGGTCCGAAACGACCCGAAGGAGCTCGCCATCCTGCCGGACCGCTATGCCAGCTTCCTGGAGGCGCGCGCTTTCTGGTCATCCCCGTTTCGAGTTCAGACCGGGGGGGAACCGCGATTCCACATCGTCGTCGTCGTGTCCACCCCACCGGGAACGCCGCCGGAGCGCTTTTTCGATCCCATCCTGGCGGACAGTCAGGCCCATGGAATCCAGGTCGTCGAGAGGCTTTCGGGCGGTTCGACCGTGGCGAGTCCCTATCCGACCCCATTCACGGAGATGCTTCGCCGGGTGGTCGAAGGCCACTTCCCGGGGGTCCCCTCCGGTCCGCTCCCCACCTCCGGAAGCTTCTCGACGTCGATGATTTTCCGGCGCCACGGTTTTCCGACTTATGGATTTACTCCCATCCCCATGAACATCACGGACAGCTCCCGCCGTCATCGCAACGATGAGAGGGTCTACCTGCCGGACTATCAGGCTGGCGTGAGCCTCTTTCGCGATGTGCTGGAAGAGTTTGCACTTCGCCCGCCGGGGTGAGAGAATTGTCAGTAGCTGAACAAAGAAACTGACAAAAACACGTCTCAGACGAAAGTCGTAGTCGTTGGAAGTAAAGGGCTTAGCCCGCGTTTAGGCTGGCCTCTGACTTGCGAAGCAACTGTACAGCGATTCGCACAATGCGAGCCGAAAACTGGGGAAGTCGAACAGGAACACCCGAACTAGGAGGAATCATGAAGAAGCGGGAAAGCGGTTTTACACTGATCGAGCTGCTGATCGTCATCGCGATCATCGGCATCCTGGCGGCCATCGCCATTCCGAACCTCTTGAACGCGGTGCAGCGCGGCAAGCAGAAGAGGACGATGTCCGACATGCGCACCATGGCGACGGCGATCGAGGCGTACGCGGTCGACAACAACGTCTACCCGCAGGGCACGTGCACCTCCGCGTCCTACACCAACACGGACACGCAGTTCGACAACAGCTCGTTGTCGCTGCTTTCGCCGACGTACATCGCCAACCCGGTCCGGAAGGACGGTTGGGACAATTTCTTCGCGTACGGCGCACCGAGCTCCGGCCAGGAGTACTGTCTGATGTCCTACGGTCGCAACAAGTCGACCGACGGCATCACCTGCGTGACGACGACGAACTTCAACTCCGACATCGTCTACTCCAACGGCGGTTTCGTGCAGTTCCCCGAGGGTGCCCAGAACTAAGTTCCCTTCCCCGGTCAGCGACGACGGCCCTGAGCAATCGGGGCCGTTTCCTTTTTTGCGGTAGCCGGAAGCCGGAAGCCGGAAGCCGATAGCCGGTAGCCGCTACAATCTCTCGTGCCTTTGCGCCGTCGCCTGCCCGGGGTCCTTGCGGCGGCGGCGATCCTTCCGGCGCTCTTCTGGTTCGGCCCGGCCCTCGTGGCGCGCCAGGCGCCCTCCTTCCGGGACCAGGGGGACTTCTTCTACCCGCTGAAGATCTACACGGCCGACCGCCTCCGCGCGGGAGAGGTCCCGCTCTGGAACCCGCTCTCGGGGGCGGGGGAGCCGTGGCTCGCGAACGCGCAGGCCGGCGTCTTCTATCCCCCGAGCTTTCTCTTCGTCCTGCCTTCTCCGGCGATTGCCGGAATCGTGTTCCTGCTCCTGCACTTCGCGCTCGCGGCCTGGGGGATGCGGCGGTTCCTGACCGGGGAGGCCGTGTCGGAGTCGGGCGCCCTCTTCGGGACCGCCGTCTTCGTGGCGTCGGGCTTCGCGGCTTCCCTGTCCGCGTTCTGGAACCACTTCGGTGCCTGGGCGTGGCTGCCGGCGATCTGTTCGATCACCCGGTCCGGCGTGAAGACCCGGGGAGCGCTCCTCGCGCTCGGCCTCTTCTCGGGGCTCCAGGCGATGGCGGGCAGCCCCGAGATCTGGGGTCTGACCGCGGTTCTCGCGCTCGTTCTCGCCCTCGATCCCAAGCCGGAGCTCGAGAGGCCGTGGCTCGAGTCCCCGCGGCGGTCGGTCCTGCGGGCAGTCGGGGGACTCCTCCTCGGACTCGCCCTCGCCGCGTGGGTGATCGTCCCCATGGGAGAGCTCGCGTGGAACTCGGACCGGCGCGGGCCGCTCTCCGCCGCGGAGCGGGAGCCGGGCGCTCTGTCTCTGCCGGCGCTCGTCTCCGCCCTCGCGCGCCCGCCGGCCGCCGTGCGGACCTACTGGCTGTCCTCGCTCTTCGTCGGGCCGCTCGCGCTCGGGGTTGCGCTGGCCGCTCTCTTCGAGAGGGAGCGCCGGCGTCTCGCGCTCTTGCTCCTCGCGGTTGGCGTCGGGGGACTCGTGCTCGCGGCGGGGGGGCCGCCCGGATCGTGGCTGCGCCTCGTCCCTCCTCTCGATCGGATCCGGTATCCCGAGAAGTGGCTGGGAGCGACCGTATTCGCGCTCGCGGCGCTCGGCGGCCTGGGACTGGACACCCTGCGGTTCCGGGCGGGAGGCCGGATTCTTCCCGTGGTCTTCGCCGCCGTCGCGGTCGTCGGGGCCGGCCTCGCGTTCGCCTTCGCGGGGATGACGCCGCTCTTCGCCGTCCTCGCTGCAGGTCTCGCGGCCGCCGCCCTCCTGGCTTTCGGCCCGGGCCGGCCGGAGACGGCCGGGGGGATCCTCGCGGGAACGGCCGCTCTGGCGCTCGTCGCCTCGTTCGCGCTCGCCAACCGGCAGCTCTTCACGTTCGCGCCGGAGGGGGCGATCCGGGCCCGCCCGCCAGTGCTGGACGCGCTCGGCCGGCTGACCGGTCGCGTTCTGAACCCGCCCGCCGCGGCACTCGCACATTGGGTCGTCCGCGACTGGCGCTTCGACACCGCGACGCTCGTCCGGCAGCGGGAGGCGCTGGCGGGTTACACCAACCTCATGTCCGGAGTTTCGACGGTGCGCACGGCCGCGGCGCTCCCGACCGGCGCGGCGCGCGCGATCGCGGACTCGATCGACGCGGCGGACGATCCGGTACGCGCCGCCGGTCCCGCCAGCGCTCGCGTGCTCTGGAGCCCGTTCCAGCCGACGCGCCTTCCGTCGCGGAAGGTCGGAGAGTTCTTCCGCGCGCCGATCGCGCCGTACCGGCCGCGCCTCTCCTTCGCCCGCAGCTATCAGGTGGAGCGCGATCCCGCGGGGGCGTGGAGACGGGTGGTGTCAGGCGAGGTGGACCTCGCGCGCGAGGTGCTTCTCGACCGCGATCCCTCGCCGCGTCCGCCGGCCGGCGTCCGGGCGCCGATCCTGATCGCGCGACTGGCGGAGGACCGTCCGGAGAGGGTGGTCGCCGAGATCACGACGAACTCGGCCGGGCTCCTGATCCTGACCGATCTCTTCTATCCCGGCTGGATCGCGGAGGACGGCGGGCAGCCTCTCGAAATCCTTCGCGCCGACGGCTTCTTCCGGGCCGTCGCGTTGTCTCCGGGCACCCACCGCGTGACGTTCCGCTACCGTCCGCGATCTGTTCTCGCGGGCGGCGTAATCTCCGGCGCGGCGATTCTGACGATGCTGCTGCTCGCCCTGCAGGGAGAGCCCGTCCGGCTGGGCCGGCCGCGATGAGCCCCCTCTTCGTGGAGCTCGGTCCGGTCGCCGCCGCCTCCGTGTTTCTCTTCGGGCTGGTCGCCGGAAGCTTCCTGAACGTGGTGATCCACCGGTTTCCGCGCGGCGAGTCCGTCGTCTTCCCGGGATCGCATTGCCCGGCGTGCGGCGCTCCGATCCGCGTCATCGACAACGTTCCGGTCCTGTCTTGGCTGCTGCTCCGCGGGCGATGCCGGGACTGCCGCGCCCGGATCTCGCCGCGCTATCCGCTCGTCGAGCTCGTCAACGCGGCCCTGTGGCTCGCGGTGTTCCTGCGGGCCCCCGGCTGGGCGGACTTCGCCTCCGGCGCGTTCCTGTGCTCCGCCTGCATCGCACTCCTCGCGATCGACGCGGAATTCCGCATACTGCCGGACCGGATCACCCTGACCGGGATTGCGGTCGGGCTGGCGCTGTCGTTCCTCTCGGAGTCGCGCACTCCGGCGTCCGCCCTCGGCGGCGCGGCGCTCGGAGCCGGAGCCCTGTGGCTCCTCGCGTTCGTCTGGGAGAAGGTGCGGCACGTCGAGGCGATGGGCCTGGGCGACGTGAAGATGCTCGGGATGATCGGCGCTCTCCTCGGCGTCTCCGGGATGGTCCTTTCCGTGCTCCTGGCTTCGGTGGCCGGAAGCCTCGTCGGCCTGGCGCTCGTCTTGGCGCGGCGCGGCTCGCTCCAGACCGCGCTCCCCTTCGGAGTCTTCCTGGCGCTCGGCGCGATCGCCTCCCTTTTCTGGGGGCCGGAGATCGTGGCGCTCTACCGGGCCGGCCTGAGATAACCGAAGCGTGCCGTCGCGACGGGGCGGGTGGCGGGCCGGCGCGTACGCCGCGGTCGCGCTCGCCGGGCTCACCGCGCGCATGGCGTTGGCGTGGACGCTCCCCGCCGGCGTCGAGATCGGCTACTACGCGCAGGTCGCCGGCGCGATTTCCCGGGGCGAAGGCGCCTACGGGACGTCCCTCAACAACTATTCGCCGCTCTGGTCCGGAGTGATCCGGGCCGTCGACCGGACGTCGCACGCCACCGGGATTTCATTTACGGGTCTGATGCGGACGCTCGTCTCCGCGATCGACGTCCTGTCGGCGTCGGTCCTGGCTCGGCTCGCCATTCGGCGGGGGACCGATCCCTGGCGAACCGCGGCGCTCTTCCTGGCGAACCCCGTATCGATCTGGACGACCGGCTTCCAGGGCCAGTTCGACGGCCTGTCGCTCCTCTTCCTCCTCCTCGCGGTCCTGGCCACGGAGCGGGGCGAGGCGACCGGCGCCGAACGGCCGCCGGCGTGGATCTTCCTCACGCTGTCGATCGCGTCGAAGCAGATCACGGCACTCCACCCCATCCTCTGGCTCCGGCGGGTCCGGCAGCCGGCCACGCTTCTCCTACCCTACGCGATCACCGCCGCGCTCTTCCTGCCGTTCGTCGGACAGTGGCAGTCCATCCGCGACAACGTCCTCCGGTACCGGGGCGTGCCCCGTTCCTACGGCCTCTCGGAGCTGGTCCTCTACGACGATCGCTGGTCGGGTCCGATCGGCCTCCTCGCTCTCGCGGCCGGCCTCGTGGCCGCCTGGCGCCTGCGGAAACATCCGGATCTCGTGCGCTCGAGCCTCATCCTCTTTCTCGTGCTGCTCGTCTTCGCGCCCGGCTTCGGCACTCAGTACGCCGTCTGGCCCTTGACGCTCGCCGCGCTCGTGCCCGGCGCGGGATACTTCCTCGCGACCGTGACGACTATGGCGTGGACGCTCGGCTCTCACTACGGGATCCCCGGGAGCGGCCGGTGGATGGGGCACGCCGTCTGGCTGTCGTTCGTCTTCTGGCTCGTCCGGGAAGCGCTGCCGTCGCGGCGGCCGGCGCCGGCGGAAACTTCGTGAACGCGGTTCCCCGGACGTTCCGCCGCGAGTCCCGGATGTTTCTCTGGGTCGCGCTTCTCCTCGTTCTGTTCCTGAACCTCGTCACGCTCTTTTTCTTCCGGCGCGCGGTCGACTGGGGGAGCGAGTCCGTCGAACGGCGCGCGGCCGAGGTCCTGCGCCGGTTGAACGCACCGTCCGGACGGGCCGAGGACCCGGCGGGCGCCGCCTTCGGGCGGGCGGCCCTGGAGCCGGACGTGGTCTACGTCGCCGCTTACGACGGCGAGGGCCGCCGCACCCAGACGTTCGGACCGCAGCTCGACGCTCCGGACACACTGCCGACCGCCCGGCCGCGGCCGGGGGAGATCGAGTTCGCCTGGAGGCGGGATCCGACCCTCCTCGTTGGAACGAGAGCCGCCGCCGTCGGATTCGTCTCGGTCGCCATCGACCCGGGCCCGGGCGCGTCCCTCCGGTCGCTCGCCCGGGCGCTCACGCTGGTGGTTCCGCTCGCGGGCGCGGCCCTCGTCGTCCTCGCCGGCTTCTACCTGCGCTCCCTTCTCGCGCCCTACGACCGGCTGCTCGCGGCTGCGGGGCGCGCGCCCGGTCCGACGCCCGAGCTTCCCGCGCGCGCCGGGGAGTCCGGCGACGAGCGGGAGTTTCTGATCGGCCGCTTCGAATCGACGATCGCGGCGCTCCGCGAGAAGGAGCGGCAGCTCCAGGCGCGCGCGGATGACCTCGAAACCGCGGCGCGCCTCCTCTCGCGAAACCTGCCCACCGGCG
>JBKPMI010000145.1:0-9134 GCA_046732075.1 Acidobacteriota bacterium
GTCGAGCAGCACTTCGACGACTACACCCGCCGCCATCCGGAGAGCGCGCGTGCCTGGTTCAACCTGGGATACGCCCGCATCGAGGGGGATCGTCCGGCCGAAGCGGTGACCGCCTTCCAGAAGGCGCTCGACCGGAACTACCGGAAGAGCACCACGATGTACAACCTCGCGTGCGCATACTCGCTGATGGACCGGAAGGACGAGGCGTTCCGCTGGCTCTTCCAGGCGCTCGACGCCGGATTCCAGGATGGAAATCTCCGCGGGGACGAGGACCTCGACAACCTGCGGGGCGACCCGCGGTTCCGACAGGCGCTCGCGCGGGTCAAGGGCCACGACGACGACTCCAGCTTCTGGAGCGAGTGACCGGCTGAGAATGTGTCGCACAGCGCCCGCGTTATTCTCGGGCGCATGCACCGAATCGAAGTTGCGCGCCTGAAGCCGGGTGTTCGGCCCGCTGACCTTCCGGGTCCGCGGCCGTCCGACGCCGCCGGGGAGGATTCCCGCACCATCCGCGGGAAAGCGCTCGTGTTCTGGGATCCGAAGGTCCCCGGCAGGAAGCTGGACGCGATCGACACCGACCAGATCACCCCGGCCGCGGACTGCGTCTCCGAGAGCCTCGACACGCTGGACGAGCGCTGGAAGGTCGGCGCGTTCCGCTACCTGATGCCGAATTTCCGGGAGAGGGTCCACCGCGGCGACACGTTCGTCGTGGCGGGCGACCGCTTCGCGATCGGCTCGTCGCGGGAGATGAGCCCCGCCGGCCTGAAGGGCGTCGCGGAAGAGGTCGGCCGCGAGCTCGTCGTCGTCTGCGGCGCCAACATGGGAGACATCTTCCGCCGAAACGCATTCAATCTCGGTCTGCACGTCGTTCAGAGTCCCGAAGCGGTCGCCGACGCCGAGGACGGCGACGAGATGTCGCTCGACCCGGTGACGCGCCGCCTCACGAACGAGACGAAGGGAAAGTCCTACGACGCGCTGCCGCTCACGCCCAAGGAGGAGGAGATCCGTCGGAGCGGCGGCATCTTCGCCGTCGGCCGCCGCGAATTCCGCCGATCGGTCGAGACCCGTCCGGAGATCTCGTGGCCCGATCCCGAGACCGCGCGGCGGCTCACGACCACCGAGCAGATCGTATGGGCGCACCGGGTGGACAAGGACGCGAAGGTCGCGCCGGGAGCCACCCTGCGCGTCTTCGCCGATCTGCTGCCCGCGTCCGATGGGACCGCCCCCTTTGCGATCCACACCTTCAACCAGATCACCCGGGGTAACTCGATCTTCCCGAGGCAGGCCGCGATCGCGAACGATCACTTCGTCTTCACCGGCAAGGAGTCGGACGATCGCCAGACCGCGATCGGCCGGGAGTTCGCGAAGATCCACGGCATCGAGAAGCCCTACTACGCGACGCCGGGTGACGGCATCTTCCACTTCTACTTCCCGGAACAGGGCCTGGTCCTGCCGGGCCAGTTCATCCCGGGCGCCGACTCGCACAGCCGGGCGTACGGCGCCTACGGCGCGGTGGGATTCGGGGTCGGGTCGACGACGCTCGGCTTCGGCTGGTCCACGGGGTACATCTACTTCACGGTCGCGAAGCAGCGGCGCGTCGTCTTCCGCGGCGCCCTGCAGCCGTGGGTGAGCGGCAAGGACGTCGTCCTCGAGCTCCTGCGTCGCTGGGGCGCGAAACAGTCCGGCGGGATGTCGGTCGAGTTCGTGGACCCGGACCGGCAGCTGCCGATCGCGTACCGCAACACGATCGCCAACATGATGGCGGAGGGCGAGGCGCTGAACGGGATCTTCGCGCAGGACGAGGTGACCGACGCGTGGTACCGCGCGAAGGGGATCGCTCCGGAGGAGCTTCCCTACCCGCGCGTCTCGCCGGGGAGCGACGCGGTTTACGAGATCGACGAGACGCTCGAGCTCGATGCGGTCGCGCCCATGATCGCGAAGCCCTACTCCCCCGGAAACGCGTTTCCCGCGGAGGAAGTGGCGCGCGAGAGGCTCACGTTCGACAAGGCGCTGATCGGCTCATGCACCAACGGCAGCTACGACGACCTCCTCTCCGCGGCCCTCGTGCTGCGCGCCGCGCGCGAGAAGGGATTTCGCGAGGTCGCGAAGTCTCTCGCCGTCTTTCCGGGCTCGGGCGGTGTCGGCCGGCAGATCGAGGCCGCCGATCCGCGCCTCGCGGGCGAGTCGATCGCCGAAGTGTTCCGCTCGGTCGGAGGCGCGATCCGGCAGTCGTGGTGCGGACCCTGCTTCGGCCAGGGACCCGACCGGCTCGCCGCGGGTCAGCGGGCGATCACGTCGTTCAACCGCAACTGGCAGAACCGCATGGGAGTCGGCGGCGAGGGATATCTCGCGAGCCCCGCGGTCGTCGCGTCGTCCGCGCTCCTCGGCTACATGGCGCCGCCGGGCGAGCTCGGCCTCGCCTGGAACCCGGAGCGGTTCGGGGTCTGAATTCGGGGTCAATTCGGGGTCAACGCTGAATCGCTGAATTCAGGTCAGGTCTGGATGCAGTCATTCAGCGTTGACCCCGGTCCCCAGCATGTCCCGCGACACCACCGGACAGTACCCGCCCTGGAGCTGCCGGGTCCACCATGCGCCGGTCGAGCGCCGCGTCTTCCAGTCGGTGAATCGGTAGCTGTAGACCAGGGTCCGGACGTAGCGCGGCGGCCCTTTCGGAAACGGGTTCGCGGCGAGCAGCCTCAGGACCGCCGGCTCCCCCTGGAGAAGGCGTCCGAGAAAGGCGATCAACCACCGGTTCTCGCCGCAGCTCTCGAGCGCGGCGAACCACATCTGCCAGTCGAGACGGGGCTGGTGCGGCGCCACGAATTTCGGCGCGACCGAAACGTCCCCCGGTTTCCAGCGGAACTCGTACGGCCGCCAGGTCCGTCCGTCCTCGCTTCCTTCCACAACGATCTCGGGCCGCCGCATCGTCATCACGGCAAAGAGACCGTACCGGTTGACGCTCTCGAGCGGTGAGATCCACTCGAGCAGGTGCAGGGCCGGCCGGGGGATGCCCTCGGCGTTCCGGCGGACCGTGAGAACGAGCTGGACGAAGCTCGTCACGAAGAGCACTGTCGCGAGCGGCGCGAGGATCGGGACGGGCCAGCGCTTTCGAGGTCCCGCCGGGATTTCGGCGGGTGCCGGCGGCGCCCGCCGCGGCGGAAAGGCCGCGTCGTCGAGCAGGAGGAAGCAGAGCGCGACCGCCAGCCAGTTGAAGAAGGCGTAGTTCCCGCTGACCGCGATCAGGACCTGGAGCGTGACGAGCAGGACGAAAGCGAGGAGCTTCGCGCGCCTCGGCGCGAACACCAGGAAGGGGACGGCGAGCTCGACCGCAAAAAGGAAGACGCAAGACAGCGTTTGCAATCCGGCCGGAAGCTGGTGGAGGAACCAGGCGATCGGGGTCGGAAGCGGCTGCGTCTCGTAGTGGACGCGCAGGGCCGTCAGCGAACGCCACGCCGCGTCTCCGCTGCCGAGCTTGACGACACCGGACGAGAACATCAGCCGGAAGAGGAGCCACCGGAGGAGGAGGAGCGCCGTCCGCGACGGCGGCGCGGCGGCCGAGAGCCGCAGGCGCCACGACGGCGGCGAGAGGAAAATCGCGAGGAGGCCGGTCTCCAGCAGCAGGGCATCCCACTGATACGAGAGGAACACCTGGGAGATGGAGGCGAGCGACAGGTAACAGACCCAGGCCGCCGCGAGCGCCAGCGTCGGCGCGAGGCCGAAGAAGACCAGAAGGGCGGCGACCGCACCTCCCCCGCAGAGGAGGTGAAGCGTCCCCGGACCCGCGCCCAGCCACGCGAGCGTGGGAACGAGCCAGAAGCGCGCGGCGCCGACCTGGGACCGGACCCACTCGAGGTAATTCTCCGCCGGAGCGATCCCCCGCGGCCCGATGAGGCCGTCGATCTGGACCCAGAGAGAGACGAACGCGGCCAGGTAGCAGAGGGCGAGGAGGCGGAGGAAGAGCGCGCTTGCCCGGAAGTAGGTCGGTGTCTCCGGAACGCCTCCCCAGAAGAGCCGCGTGAAGCGGTAGGCAACGTCCCGGTGATCCGCGATCGCGCCGTAGACCGTGTTGATGATCGGCCGCGCACCCGGCACGCGCTCGTAGAACCATCGCCACCGTCCCCGCCCCGGCACCTCGGCGAGCGCGCGGACCACGGCGTCGGCCCCGGAGTACGCCTCTCCGCTCGGGAGGACGAGGACGACCGCGCGGCGGAACTCCTCGGGCGCGATCTCCGGGAACCTCTCGCCGGCGTCCTGCGACGTCGCGTAGTTCAGGCGATCTCCCGTAATGCCCTTCCAGCGGGCGATCCAGAACCGGCAGAAGCGGCAATCGCCGTCGAAGACGAGGAGCGGGCGCGTGGGAAGGGCGGCGACGTCGGGGAGGCGGGTTCCCACGCGTTGAGTCTATTCCCGGACGCCTCCGCCTAACTTACTCTCACCACTTGGTTTAACGGCTCACTGAACATTGACTATTCTGTACGGATTGCATAAGCTCCAGACTGCAATGGAGAACTCCCGATGAGCTCGGATCCCCGCGCCCTTTTCGAAACGAGCGTTCCCTACAAGGCCGGCTTCGTCACGGACATCGAGTCCGAGGCGGTCCCGCCCGGGTTGAACGAAGGCATCGTCCGCTTGATCTCCGGAAAGAAGAACGAGCCCGAGTGGTTGCTCGAGTGGCGGCTGAAGGCGTTCCGGCAGTGGCTCACGATGACGGAGCCGACCTGGCAGAACGTCCACTATCCCGCGATCGACTACCAGTCGATCGTCTACTACTCCGCGCCGAAGTCGCGGAAGGACGGCCCCAAGAGCCTCGACGAGGTCGACCCCAAGCTCCTGGAGACGTACGAGAAGCTCGGGATTCCGTTGCGGGAGCGCGAGAAGCTCGCGGGGGTCGCGGTGGACGCGGTCTTCGACAGCGTCTCGGTCGCGACCACCTTCCGCGAGAAGCTCGCCGAAGTCGGCGTCATTTTCTGCTCCTTCTCCGAGGCGGTCCAGAACCACCCGGACCTGGTGAAGAAGTACCTGGGCTCGGTCGTCCCGTACACCGACAACTTCTTCGCGACGTTGAACTCGGCGGTTTTCTCGGACGGCTCGTTCGTCTACGTCCCGAAGGGCGTCCGCTGCCCCATGGAGCTCTCGACGTACTTCCGGATCAACGCCGAGAAGACCGGGCAGTTCGAGCGGACACTGATCGTCGCGGACGAGGGCGCCTACGTCAGCTACCTGGAAGGCTGCACCGCCCCGATGCGGGACGAGAACCAGCTCCACGCGGCGGTCGTCGAGCTGGTGGCCCTGGATGACGCCGAGATCAAGTACTCCACGGTCCAGAACTGGTACCCCGGCGACGAGCAGGGGCGCGGCGGCATCTTCAACTTCGTCACGAAACGCGGGAAGTGCCTGGGCCGGCGCTCCAAGATCTCGTGGACGCAGGTCGAGACCGGATCCGCCATCACGTGGAAGTACCCGAGCTGCATCCTGCAGGGGGACGACTCGGTCGGAGAGTTCTACTCGGTCGCGGTGACCAACAACTACCAGCAGGCCGACACCGGCACGAAGATGATCCACATCGGGAAGAACACGAAGTCGACAATCGTATCGAAGGGCATCTCCGCCGGGCACGGCCAGAACACCTATCGCGGCCAGGTGAAGATCCTGGGCAAGGCCGACAACTCGCGGAACTACTCGCAGTGCGACTCGCTGCTCATCGGCGACAAGTGCGGCGCCCACACGTTTCCGGTCATCGAGGTCTTGAATTCGACCGCTCAGATGGAGCACGAGGCGTCCACGTCGAAGATCGGCGAGGACCAGATTTTCTACTTCCAGCAGCGCGGGATTTCACCGGAGGAAGCGGTCAACATGATCGTCAGCGGTTTCTGCAAGGTCGTTTTCAAGGAGCTTCCGATGGAGTTCGCGGTCGAGGCCCAGAAGCTCCTGGGCGTGTCGCTCGAAGGGAGCGTGGGCTGATGGCGTTGCTCGAGATCCGGAACCTGCACGCCCGCGTGGGCGGCAACGAGATCCTCCGCGGCGTCGACCTCACGGTGGACGCGGGAGAGGTCCACGCCATCATGGGACCGAACGGCTCCGGCAAGAGCACGCTCGCGCACGTCCTCGCAGGACGTCCGGGTTACGAGGTCACGGACGGGCAGGTGCTCTTCCGCGGCCAGGACCTTCTCGCGATGACCCCCGAGATGCGCGCGCGCGAGGGCGTCTTCCTCGCGTTCCAGTACCCGGTCGAGATCCCGGGCGTGTCGAACGTCTACTTCCTCAAGAACGCGTTGAATGCGGTCCGCAAGCACCGGGGTCTCCCGGAGCTGGACGCCTTCGACTTCCTCTCGCTCGTCAAGGAGCGCGCGAAGCTCGTCGAGATCGACGAGGAGCTCGTCAAGCGCCCGGTCAACGAGGGGTTCTCGGGAGGCGAGAAGAAGCGCAACGAGATCTTCCAGATGGCGATCCTCGACCCGACGCTCGCGATCCTCGACGAGACGGACTCGGGGCTCGACATCGACGCCCTGCGGATCGTGGCGTCCGGGGTGAACTCCCTGCGCACGCCGGAGCGGGCGATGATCGTCGTCACCCACTACCAGAGGCTCCTGAACTACATCGTGCCGGACTTCCTGCACGTTCTCGTGGAGGGGCGCATCGTGCGCGAGGGGGGCAAGGAGCTCGCCCTCGAGCTCGAAGAAAAGGGCTACGCGTGGCTCGAGAAGGAGCCGCCGGCGAAGGCCGGCACCGCGGCCCTCACGGCCCGTTGATGGAAGCGGTCGCCGAAGACACCGGCCTCGAGCGCACGATTGTCGCGGAGTACCGCGAGCAACGCGCCGACCGCGAGCCCGGCTGGGTCGGGCGGATCCGGCGGACGGGCATGGAGCGATTCCGCGAAGCCGGCTTCCCGACGGTCCGCGAAGAGGCCTGGAAGTACACGAACGTCGCGCCGTTCGTGAAGATCCCCTACCAGGCGGCGCCGCGGGAGCGGGAGACGTTCGCGCGCTCTCCCCTACCGCTTCCGGCCGGCGCGGGCGCGCAGATCGTGGTGGTCAACGGCCGCTACGCGCCGGAGCTCTCCTCCGTCGGCCTCCTGACCGGCGGCCTGGAGGTCGCCAGCCTCGCGGACGCGATCGCCACGCGCCCCGACGTGATCGAGGCCCGCCTGGCGACGATCGCGCGAGACGGCAACGCGTTCGCGGACCTGAACTCCGCCTTCCTGGAGGACGGGGTCTTCGTCCGGATCCCGGCGTCGACGGTCGTGGCCGAGCCGATCCACCTGGTCTTCCTGTCGGAGCCGATGTTCGGCCCCACGGTCTCCCACCCGCGCAACCTCGTGATCGCCGAAGCGGGCAGCCAGGCCGCGATCGTCGAGACGTTCCTGGGGACCGCGGGCGAGCCGTACTTCACGAACGCGGTGACCGAGATCGTCCTGGAGGACGGCGCCATCCTCGATTTCTCGAAGCTCGAGCGCGAGGGGGATGCGGCGTTCCACGTCGCGACGACCGCCGTGAGCGTGGGGCGCAACGCGAACTTCACGTCCCACTCGATCTCGCTCGGCGGCGCGCTCGCCCGCAACGACCTGAACGTCCGGCTCGACGCCGAGGGCGCCGACTGCACGCTAAACGGCCTCTTCCTCGGGAACGGGCGGCAGCTCCTGGACAACCACACCCTGATCGACCACGCCCGGCCGCACGGCACGAGCCGCGAACTCTACAAGGGAATCCTCGACGGCAAGTCCCGGGGAATCTTCCACGGCAAGATCATCGTGCGGCCCGACGCGCAGAAGACCGACGCCATGCAGACGAACAAGAACCTGCTGCTCTCGAGGGAAGCGCTGGTGAACTCCGAGCCGGCGCTCGAAATCTTCGCGGACGACGTGAAATGCCGGCACGGCTCGACGATCGGGCAGCTCGACGCGGCCGCGATGTTCTACCTGCGCTCGCGAGGAATCGGCGAGGACGAGGCGCGGAGCCTTCTGGTTTACGCGTTCGCGAGCGATGTCGCTTCCCGGATCCGGGTCGCCCCGCTCCGGGAGCTGGTCGAGCGGCAGCTCGGACTTCGACTGCCGGGAGGCGGGGCATGAGCATTCCGGTACCCGTTCGCGCGAGGAGCGGGCTGAACGTCGAAGCCGTGCGCCGCGACTTCCCCATCCTGTCGCGCCAGGTCAACGGTCACCCGCTCGTCTACCTCGACAACGCGGCCACCACGCAGAAGCCGGAGGCGGTCATCCAGGCGGCGAGCGACATGTACCGGCGCTCGTACGGAAACATCCATCGCGGCGTCCACCAGCTCTCGGTCGAGGCGACCGAAGCCTACGAGCGCGCCCGCGAGAAGGTGCGCGCGTTCGTGAACGCCGCGGAGACGCGAGAGATCGTGTTCGTCCGCGGGACGACCGAGGGCATCAACCTCGTCGCCCAGACGTTCGGCCGCCAGCGCGTCGGCGAGGGGGACGAGGTCGTCATCACGGCGCTCGAGCACCACTCGAACATCGTCCCCTGGCAGCTTCTCTGCGACGAGCGGAAGGCCCGCCTGAAGGTCGTGCCCATCGACCGGACCGGAGAGGTCCGGGTCGACCAGCTCGAGGGCCTTCTGACCCCGAGGACGCGCATCGTCTCGGTCGCGCACGTCTCCAACGCGCTCGGGACGCTCCTGCCCGTCCGCCGGATCGTGGAGATCGCCCACTCCCGGGGGATCCCGGTCGCGATCGACGGCGCCCAGGCGGTGCCCCGTCTCCCCGTGGACGTCCGCGCGATCGGCTGCGACTTCTACGCTTTCTCGGCGCACAAGATGTACGGCCCGACCGGGATCGGCGTCCTCTACGGCCGCGCGGATCTGCTCGAGGCAATGCCGCCGTTCCAGGGGGGCGGCGACATGATCAGCTCGGTCACGTTCGAGAAGACGACGTGGAACGTGCTCCCCTACAAGTTCGAGGCGGGCACGCCCGACATCGCCGGCGCCGTGGGCCTCGGCGCCGCGGTGGACTACGTTTCGAAGATCGGCATCGAGAACGTCACGGCGCACGAGGAAGACCTCCTCGACTACGCGACGGCTTCGCTCTCGGCGCTGTCCGGATTGACCGTGATCGGGACCGCGCGGGAGAAGATCGGCGTCCTCTCGTTCACCCTGGAGGGGATCCATCCCCACGACATCGG
>JBKPMI010000146.1:0-3740 GCA_046732075.1 Acidobacteriota bacterium
CCGGCTCCGGCGTCGGAACCCCCGGTTGCCATGGCCACCGCCGTCCCGGCCGGGGCGCGCATCGAGCGGATCACGGTTGCGAAGGCCGTCAACGCCGACCACAGCCCGGGCGAGGCCGCGACCACGTTCGGCACGAAGGACACGGTATACGTCTCCATGTGGACGGCAAACGCTCCGGTGGGCACCGAGATCACGGCCCGCTGGTTCGGTCCGAACGGCCAGCAGATGGGGACAGACGACAAGATCGTCACCGACAAGCCGGGAGACGGCTACACGAGCTTCCACGCCGCGAACACGAAAGGCTGGACGCCCGGGACCTACCGGGTGGACATCCTGTTGAACGGCGCGCCGGCAGGCTCGACGACGTTCACGATCTCGTAAAACGGAAAACGGAAAACGGAAAACGGGGTCCTTCGGGACCCTTTTTTCGTGTCCCGTGTCCCGTGTCCCGTGTCCCGTCTCCCGTCTCCCGTCTCCCGGTCACACGTTGAACTTGAACAGCATCACGTCCCCGTCCGCCACGACGTAGTCGCGCCCCTCCTGGCGCAGGAGACCGCGTTCCCGGGCGCCGGCGATCGACCCGGACGCCACGAGGTCCGAGTAGGAGACGGTCTCCGCCTTGATGAACCCGCGCTCGAAGTCGGAGTGGATGACTCCGGCGGCCTCCGGCGCGGTGTAGCCCTCGTGGAACGTCCACGCGCGCGCCTCCTTCTCGCTCGCGGTGAAGAACGTGCGCAGGCCGAGGAGGTGGTAGACCGCGCGGATCAGGGTCTCGACGCCCGACTCCGATACGCCGAGCCCCGCCAGGTATTCGGCGGCCTCGGCCGGCGGCAGCTCGGCCAGCTGCGCCTCGATCTCGGCGGAGACGACCACCGCTTCGGTGCCCACGTGGGTCTCGGCATAGTGGCGCACGGCCTGGACGCGGGGGAGCTCCGCGGCCCGCGCGAGGTCGTCCTCTCCCACGTTGGCCGCGAAGATCATGGGGCGCGACGTCAACAGGAAGAGGCGGCGCGCGATCTCCTTCTCCTCGGGATCGAGCTCGATCGTCAGGGCGCGCTTGCCGGAGTCGAGGTGTCGCTCGAGCTTCTCGGCCACCGCCAGGAGCGCCTTCGCGTCCCGGTCGCCGCCGCGGGCCGTTTTCTCGGCCTTGTCCCGGGATCGGGCGACGGTCTCCAGGTCCGCCAGAACCAGCTCGGTCTTGATCGTTTCGATGTCGCCCAGAGGATCGATGGCGCCCGCCACGTGGACGACGTCCCGGCTCTCGAAGCACCGCACGACCTCGACGATCGCATCCACTTCCCGGATGTGCTGCAGGAACTTGTTGCCGAGACCTTCCCCTTTCGACGCGCCCCGGACGAGCCCCGCGATGTCCACGAACTCGATCGTCGTGGGCACGATCTTCGTGGTCCGCGAGATGCTCGCCAGTGTGTCGAGGCGCGGGTCGGGCACCGTGACCACGCCGACGTTCGGATCGATCGTGCAGAAGGGGTAGTTCGCGGCCTCCGCCTTGCGCGTCCGGGTGAGCGCATTGAAGAGCGTGGACTTGCCCACGTTCGGAAGACCCACGATTCCGGCTCGCAGCATCCGGACAGTCTACCGGCGGGCCCGCTTCTCTCCTTTACCGTTGCCCTATGATCGCGGCGTCGTGCGCCGCCTTCTGAATCTCCTCCTCGCGGCGCTTCCCATCGCCGTCGCGTCGCGACTTCTCCACTGGCCGGAGTGGACGACGTTCGCCGCCGCGGCCGTGTCGCTCCTGCCGCTCGCCGCGTGGATCGGCCGCGCGACCGAGCATGCCGCGGGAAAGATGGGGACGGGCCTGGGCGGATTGATGAACGCCACGTTCGGAAACGCGGCGGAGTTGATCCTCACGGTCTTCGCGCTTCGGGCGGGACTCGTGGACGTCGTGAAGGCGTCGCTGACCGGCGCGATCATCGGCAACACGCTCCTCGTGCTGGGCCTGTCGGCCGTCGTCGGCGGCGCCCGCCACGGCACGCAGAAATTCCCGATGGGGCCCACCGGAAGGCACGCGGCGATGATGATCCTGGCAGTCTCCGGCATGGCGCTTCCGGCGGTGTTCGCGACCGTCGTGCACAAGGAGTTCATCCGCGAAGAGGTCTCCGTGGGGGTGTCGATCCTTCTTCTCCTGACCTACGCGGCGTATATCTACTTCTCCTACTTCTCCCGTCAGCGCGACGCCCGATCGGGATCCGACCACGGCGACTCCGCCTCCGGCTGGTCCCTTCGCCGGGTCTTCGTGATCCTCGGCCTGTCGGTCGTCGGGACGGTCGTCGCGAGCGAGCTCCTCGTGGGGTCGATCGAGGCGGTGTCCCGCGAGCTCGGGCTTTCGCACTTCTTCATCGGCCTGATCGTGATCCCGATCCTCGGGAACGTGGCCGAGAACTACAGCGCGATCGTCTTCGCCAGCCGCAACAAGATGGACCTGGCGCTTTCGATCGCGGCGAACTCCTCCACCCAGATCGCGGTCTTCGTGGCGCCCCTCCTGGTCATCGTGTCCCTCTGGATCCGCCCGATGGACCTGATCTTCCAGCCGATCGAGCTCGTGACGCTGTTTGCGTCCTCCGCGATCTTTGCGTACATCTCGCTCGACGGAGAGACCAACTGGCTCGAGGGGGTCCAGCTCCTGGCGCTCTACCTGATCGCCGCGGTCGCCTTCTTCTTCCTGCCGGGCTAGGGGACGCGGGACACGGAACCGGGGACGCGAAAAACCCCCGGAAAACGGGCCTTTTTCGGGGGCCGGAGAGACGGCAAAAAACTCGGCGCCGCCGGAATAGACCCCCGTCCCAACCCGTTGTTTCTTGCCTCCGGGCAACGACAACTCGTAGGATGGCCATGGAATCCTCCCGGCATCCTGTCGAAGAAAGGACCACCGAACCGTGTCCTCGAAGAACGGCCGGCTCATCCGTTTCGTCGCCGCGGCGTCGCTCCTCTCGGCGCTCCTCCTCGTCCCCCTGCGCGGCACCACCGCCACCAACCTCGGGAGCCTATCCGCCTTGATCGGGGTCTCCGGCAAGCTGAAGGCGATCTTCTCCCTCCCGGGCGACCCATCGCTCGGTCAGCTGGCCTCCGGAGCGCCCGGCGTGTACCCGCTCACCGACACCGGCGCGGCGGCCGAGGCGGCCCTCCAGCAACTCTCGCTCATCGTCCTCAAGCCGTTCTCGGCCAAGGTCAACGGGCGGATCGGCTCCTACCGTCTGGGCAACTGGCCCTACGAGGGGAAAACGCCGGTGAGCGAGAGCTACGCAACCCCGAAGGGCTTCATCGAGGTCACCCACGAGACGTTCGGCACGAGCGTCTCCGAGCACTTCAAGCTCGGGCAGTTCGTCACCCATGACCAGAGCGACGTCTGGCCGAAGTACGTCGTGCTCGACCGGCGGCTGCTCGACAAGCTCGAGCTGACGATCGCGCAGATCAACCGGATGGGGTATCACGTCGGCACCTTCACGGTCATGAGCGGATTCCGGACGCCCCAGTACAACGAGCAGGGCGTCGGGGCCGGCGGACGGTCGGCGGTTTCCCGCCACCAGTACGGGGACGCCGCGGACGTGTACCCCGACGACGATCACGACGGCCGGCTGGACGACCTGAACCGCGACGGACGCGTCGACCTGAAGGACGCGAAGATTCTCGCCTCCGCGGCGGAGGCGGTGGAAGCCGCCAACCCCGGGCTCGTGGGCGGCATCGGGATCTACCCGGCGACGTCCGCGCACGGACCCTTCGTC
>JBKPMI010000147.1:0-2419 GCA_046732075.1 Acidobacteriota bacterium
CGGTCTTGCCGTCTCGGCTGGCGGCGCCGGCGCGCCCGCGGGGGGCGGGGCTCATGAGGGCTCTCCCTTCTCGACCGATGGCGTCGCGGCGGGGGCCGCCGGAGGCGCGGATGAGGTCCCGGGGGCGGCGGCCATCGGCGCGGGCGGCCGCGGCGGCCGTCGGGCCGCTTTTTCCTTGAGGCGGACGGCCATCTTCGTCGACCGCTTCAGCTCCAGGTCGGCGCGCACCGCGAGATGACGCAGGACCTGGTCGGACAGCTTCATCCGACGCTCGGTCTCCGCGATGATCGCGGGCTCCGCCGAGACCTGGAAGTACTGGTAGAACGCCTCCCGCTTCCGAAGAATCGGGAAGGCGAGGCGGCGCCGGCCCCAGGGCTCGTCCTTGACGATTTCGGCGCCCCCGTCGGAAAGAATCTTGCGGTATTCGGACGCCACTTTCAGCGCGTCCTCGTCGGACAGGTCCGGTGTGACCAGCGCGACGATGTCGTAGAGCCTCATTCGCTCCTCCTCCTGGATTTCAATCCCGACCACTGGAGTCGGGAGAGGATGGTTTTCGATTCGCGTGTCTCATAGCGGCTTCGATTCCGTCGGTCAGCCAGAGCCGGAGAGCCTCGACCGCGCGGTCGACGCTCCCCTCGAAGATCTCGCGCTCCCCCTTCGCGAAGGGCTCGAGGACGTAGTCGCCGAGCTCCACGCGTTCCCGGGAGTAGTGCTCTCCGCGAACCCCGATCCGCAGCCGCGCAAAATCGTCCGTCCCCAGCCGTTCGACCACGGACGTCATCCCCTTCTGACCGCCGGCCGATCCACGCGCCCGCATCCGCAGGGCGCCGAGGGGCAGGTCGATGTCGTCGAAGACGACGCAGAGTCGATCGGAATCGATGCCGTTTTTTTCGCAAAGAGCTCGAACGGCCTCACCCGAGGCGTTCATGAAGGTCTGGGGAAGGGCGAGAACGACCTTCTCCCCCGCCACCGAACCACGACCCACCCGAGACTTGCCTTCGCGCGACCGGATCCGGATTCCCTCTTCCGCCGCCAGCCTCTCCACCACCCGGAAGCCCGCGTTGTGGCGGGTGTCCTCGTAATGGACGCCGGGATTGCCCAGGCCGACGATCGCGTGCAGGCGCTACTTCTCCTTTTCCTTCTTCTCCTTCTTCTCGGGCTTCTCCTCGCCCTCTTCCTCCGTCACGGCCTTGCCCTTTCGGAGCACTTCGGGCTCCACGGGCTCGCCGGCGGCGGCCTCGGCCGCCTCGACGGGCGCGGCGACTTCTTCGGCCGCCGGGTGCGCGACGTGGACGATCACCTTCTCGAGGTCGTCGACGACCTCGACGCCTTCGGGCGCCTGGAGCTCCGAAATCCGCAGCGCATCGCCGATCCCGAGGTCCGCCACGTCGAGCGGAAGGTGCTCCGGGATGTTTCCGGGCAGGCACTCGATCTCGATCTCGCGCGTCACGAAGTCGAGGATGCCGCCATCCGCCTTGACGCCGCGGGCGACGTTCACGATCTCGACCGGCACGCGGACGCGGATCTTCGTGTCCATGAGGACGCGGACGAAGTCGAGGTGAACCGGGCGTCGGGACAGGGGGTCCCGCTGGAACTCCCGGATCATCGCGTGGCGCGTTTCTCCCGTGTCCGCGAGCTTCAGCAGGAAGATCGCGTTTTCTCCGGCGCCGCCGCGGAACGCATCGGAAAGCGACCGCACGTCCACCGTGATGGGGACCGTGTCCTTGCCGGCGCCGTAGACGACTGCCGGCACTTTTCCGGCCATCCGCGTCCGCCGCGCCTCGTTCTTTCCGCGGCTCGGGCGCTTCTCGACCGTGATCTCGATGGTCTTCATGTTCTTCCCTTCGCGGTTGCCCGCGAAAAACGGGGCATTTTACACAAAAAGGGAAGAAACGGAAGCTCCCTCGTGGATTCGCTGGATTGCCTCGCCCAGGAGCGGCGCCACGGACAGGGCTCGAATCTTCCGGCACCGGCTCATGGCGTCGTCGAGCGGGATCGTATTCGTCACGAAAAGGGTCTCGATCCCGGAGTTTTCGATCCGCTCCAGGGCCGGTCCGGAGAACACCGGGTGGACCGCGGCCGCGTAGGTCCGGCGCGCTCCCTGGTCGCGAAGGGCCTCCTCCGCCTGGACGAGCGTGCCGGCGGTGTCGATGATGTCGTCTAAGATCAGGACGTTCTTTCCCTCGACCTCACCGACGACGTTCAAAACCTCGGTCTCGTTCGGGCCGCTGCGGCGCTTGTCGATGATGGCGAGGGAAGCCCCGAGGCGCTTGCCGATCGCGCGCGCGCGGGCGACGCCGCCTACGTCGGGCGACACGATCACCAGGTCGTCCACCCCCATCTCGCGGATCGCGTCGAGGAGCACCGGCGCGGCGAAGAGGTGGTCGACCGGGATGTTGAAGAAGCCCTGGATCTGGAG
>JBKPMI010000148.1:0-2443 GCA_046732075.1 Acidobacteriota bacterium
GGACGTGGCCCCGTCGCTGCTCGCGCGCGCCGGGGTGCCCGCGGCGCGCGACCTCCCGGGCCGCCCCGTTCCTTCGCTCTTCCGGCCGGGCTCGCTCGAGACCGCGACCGTCGCGAGCTGGGGCGAAAGGGTCGCGCCGGCGGGCCCCGCACCGCGCGCCAGCGATCGCGAGTATCTCGAGAAGCTCAAATCGCTGGGATACTTGAACTGAAGCGATGAAGGCCGTCTTCTTCCGCCGCCATGGCGGAAACGAGGTGCTCGAGTACGGCGACTGGCCGGACCCCCGTCCGGCCGCGGGAGAGGTCGTCGTCGGGATCCGCGCCGCTGCCCTAAACCACCTCGACATCTTCGTCCGCGACGGCGTCCCCGGCGTGCCCCTCCCGCAGGTTCCGGGCGCCGACGGCGCCGGAGTTGTGGAGGACCTCGGTTCCGGCGTCACCGGGTTCACTCCCGGAGAACGCGTCCTCGTCCAGCCGGGTCTCTTCGACGCCGTGTGCGAGTTCTGCCGGGCCGGGGAGCAGTGCCTGTGCGTGAAGTTCGGGATCGTCGGCGAACATGCCCCGGGCACCTTCGCCGAGAAAGTCGCCATCCCGGCGCGGAACCTCTTCCCGATCCCGGAGAAGATGACGTTCGAGCAGGCCGCGGCGTTCCCGCTCGTCTACCAGACGGCTTGGCGCATGATCGTAGGAAGGGGGGAGACGCGGCCCGGCGACCTGGTCTTGATCCACGGCGTGGGCGGCGGCGTCGCCTGGGCGGCGCTCGAAATCGCGAGGCTCTGCGGGGCCCGGGTGATTGCGACCACGTCGTCCGAGGCCAAGGCGGCCGAGGCGCGCGAGGCCGGGGCCGAGTTCGTCGTCGACTACACCTCCGACGACGTGGGTGAAGCCGTCCGCCGGCACACCGCGAAGCGCGGCGTGGACGTGGTCATCGACTCGGTGGGTGAGAAGACCTGGATGACGTCCTTGAAGTCCGTCCGACGGGGCGGGCGAATCGTGACCTGTGGCGCCACGACCGGGCCGAACCCGCAGGAGGAGATCCGGCTCATCTTCTGGAAGCACATTTCGATCCTGGGCTCCACCATGGCGAACGACCGGGAGTTCCGCGCGCTCCTGGCGACGGTCGCCTCCGGCCGGCTCAAGCCGCGCATCGACCGCGTCCTGCCGCTCTCCCGCGCCGCCGACGGCTACCGGCTGCTGGAGGAAGGACGTCACTTCGGAAAAATCGTGCTCGTCCCGGACGCGCAGAAGCGCGACTGGCCCGACGGCGACTGACTTGCGTCCACCCCTCTCCATCCTCCAGGTGCTGGAGAAGGGGAGCTTCACGACCGGAAGCGTCGTCCAGATGTACGAGCTCGCGCGCGGGCTCTCCGCGCGCGGCCACCGGGTCGCTGTGGTCTCCCGCCCGGGCGGAGAGGTCGCGGAGCGCTGCCGCCTGGAGGGGATCCCGTTCTTCGCGTTTCCGTTCCGCCACGAATTCGACCTGGGAAGCGCGCGCGGCCTGGCCGGTGTGATCGACCGGCGCGAGGTCGACGTCGTCCACGTGCACAAGGGGATCGCCCACTCCGCCGCGCTCTTCGCTACTTTCTTCGCCCGCCGGATGCCGAGACCGGTGATCGTGGTCAATCGCGGCGTGTCGTTCCCGCTCGATTGGGCGAGCGCGCTCAAGTATCGCGTTCGCATGGATGCGGTCGTCACGGTCTGCGAGGACATCCGGCGGATCGTCATCGCGTCGGGCGGCGTCCGGCCGGAGAAGGTGCACGTCGTTTACGCCGGCGTCGACACGTCCCGCTTCGACCCGGCGCGCGCGAACGGCGGGAAGGTCCGGAGCGAGTGGGGAATCCGTGCCGGCGAGAAGCTCCTCGTCCAGGTCGGCGCCCGTGACTGGAAGGGTTGGCGCGACCTCGTGTCGGCGGCGGCGATGCTCGCCCCCGAGTTCCCGGACATCCGGACCGCGATCGTCGCGTGCAAGGACGAGGCGGAGCGGGAGCGCGTGCTCGGATTCGCGGCGGAGCGCGGCGTGCGCGACCGCGTGGCCGCGATCGGCTTTCGCACCGACATGCCCGACGTGCTCGCGGCGGCGGACGTCGTGGCCGACCTCTCGTACGAGGGACTGGGGATCACCGGCACGATCCGGGAGGCGATGGCGCTCGGCCGGCCGGTGGTCGCGAGCTCCGCCGGGGGAAACCCGGAGCTCGTCCAGGACGGCGTTTCCGGCCTCCTCGTCCCCCCGCGGGATCCCCCGGCCGTCGCGGCCGCGATCCGCCGTCTCGTCCTCGATCCAGCGCTGGGGTCGCGTCTCGGGACCGCGTCCCGCGAGCGGGTGTCGCGGGGTTTCTCCACGGAAGTGCGGCTGGATCGGATCGAGGAGCTCTACTCGAGCCTCATCGCCGGAAGAGCCAGAGCAGGAAGGTCACGAGAAGCGACAACAGTAAGCAGGTGACGAT
>JBKPMI010000149.1:0-5930 GCA_046732075.1 Acidobacteriota bacterium
CGCCCAGGCCCTCCGCGAAGTGATCGAGCAGCTGGGCGCCGAAGCGGACGACTCGTCGGGGGCGTGGGGCGCATGGGCGAAGACCGTCCAGGGCGTCGCGAAGCTCTTCGGCGACGCGTCGGCTCTGAAAGCTCTGAAGGAGGGGGAGGAGCACGGCCTGAAGGATTACGAGGAAGCGGTCGACGACGTGGACGACGCGTCACGCACGCTGATCGTGAGCCGGCTGATTCCGAACCAGAAGCGTCACATCGCGACGCTCGACGGGATGATGGCGAAGATCAACCCCTGAGCAAGTCGCGGGGACAGGGCCTGCGGGCCCTGCACCCGCCTCCCTCTCTAAGTGTTGCCTAGTAAACCCCGCCCGTCAGGTGCACGACCGCGGTCCAGACACCGCGGCTGAAACGGAACGTCAGGATAGGAAAGACGACCGCGGCCGTGCACCAGACGGCGAGGCTTGTCGGCAGGGACCAGAGCGGTCCGAAGCCGACGCCCGCCATCAGCACGATTGCGGTCAGAAGGGTGTTGATGTCGAGGGACCCCACCCACTGGCCGTGCTCCCGGGCGAAACCCACTCCGCAGCAGGAGCAGACGTCGTTCATCCGGAAGTACGTCTGGAAGAGCTTGCCCTTGCCGCACACCGGGCAGCGCAGACGCAGGCCCCGCAGGAGAGCCGTCTTCCAGTAGCCCTCGGGCCACCCCCTCCGGTGGTGGAGCGTCGTTGGCCTCCAGGCCGAGACGGGGGAGGGCGTGGGGGACGGGTCGCTCATGGGGTCGAGAGGGGAAACCTCTCACCTTCCCGGGCGATTCCAAAGCCCTTTTGTTCGAGGTCCCTTCTCGCCCTCCCGTCCCAGAGCAGCCGGTTCGTATGGTTCAGGTGGACGAAGAGTACGCGCGCCGGCGGAGACGGCGCGCGGCCAAAGAGCGCGACGGTCTCCGGCACGAGGGGGTGGGGAATGTCGCGGATCGAGCGGCCGGGGATCTCGTCCGCCGAGAAGAACGTGCCGTCGACGAACGCGAGCAGGTTCTTCTCCGCCACGAGGAGGGTCAACGAGCGGTCCCACTTCTCCCACTTGTCGATGTCCGGGAGCCAGAGGAGCTGCCGTTGCGGGCCGGCAATGAGCCACGCGACCGTGTCGGAGTCCTCGTCGCGGTGCGGGACGCGGATCGGGGTCGCCCGCAGGGACGCGGTGAGCTCGATTTCCGTGCCCGGAGGGACCTCGTGGATCTCGATGTTCTCGAGCGAAATCAGCCGCTTCCAGGGTCCGTTCTCGCGCAGGAACCGGGCCATCGACGGAGTGCAGTAGACCGGCAGCCGCTTCGCGCCGAGGACCTCGCGGCCGAGCTGCGCGAGGCCCAGGTAGTGCCCGATGTGAGCGTGGGTCAGCAGGATCGCATCGGGCAGGCCGCCCAACCGGTCGACCTGCGCCACGAAGTCGGGAGTGGCATCGATCACGAACCGGCGACCGGCTTCGTGATCCACGAGACCGAGCGACGCGACGAAACGGCGCGCCGAAGGATCGCGCCGCGCGCGGACGCAGAGCGCCTGCTGGCAGCCGAGGTGCGGAACCGCGCCGTCCTGGGCGATGCCGAGCACGACGGCCTCCACGCCCCGCGATTCCCGAGCCGCCGGCGCCGGTCCGGCGAGGCCCAAAAACGCCGCGAAAAGAGGGAGAATCCCCCTGGTCCGGGCGGTCCGGATCGGCACGAAACCTGCTCTCATGACGTCAACTGGAGGAAGTCAGCATGGCAAGTCGTATCTCTCGCAGCACTCTGCGCGCATTGGGTCCGGTTGTCATCCCCCTGATGACCCGGGTCGCCATTCCGATCGCCCTGGAGAGCCTGCGGAAAAAGAAGTTCGCGGCCGATGACTACGTCGGCGAGTCCGAGGACACGCTCAAGGAGAACATCAAGAGAACCCGCTCCGAGGTCGACGCCCTCCGCGAGGAAGCCGTCAACCGGGGCCGCCGGCTTTATGGCCAGGCGCGCCAGGAGGGGACGGAGTTTCTGGACGTCCTGCTCCGCAAAGGTCTCGCCGCCGCCAACGAGTGGGCGAGCAGCCTCGGGGAACCGCCCGTGAAGCGCCGGCGTTTCCGCATCGGTCCGCTCGTCGCCCTCGCGGCGCTCGTCGGAACCGGGCTGGTGCTGGTCAGCCGGCGCTGAGAGAAATCGGGGACAGACCCCGATTTTCGAGAGCTAGCGGCTGGCGAGCCGCTTGTACTTGATCCGATGCGGCCGCTCGGCTTCGATGCCGAGCCGCCGCTTTCGATCCGCCTCGTACTCCTGGTAATTCCCCTCGAACCAGACCGTCGTGCTGTCCCCCTCGAACGCGAGGATGTGCGTGGCGATCCGGTCCAGGAACCAGCGATCGTGCGAGATGACGACGGCGCAACCTCCGAACGCCACCAGCGCCTCTTCGAGAGCGCGCAGCGTGTCGACGTCCAGATCGTTGGTCGGCTCGTCCAGGAGCAGCAGGTTGCCGCCGCGCTTCAAGGTCCGGGCGAGGTGGAGGCGGTTCATCTCGCCGCCCGAGAGGTCGCCCACTCTCTTCTGCTGGTCGGGCCCCTTGAAGTTGTACATGGCGACGTAGGCTCGGGCCGGAATCTCGCGCTTCCCGAGAAGGATCCGGTCCTCTCCGCCCGAAATCTCCTCGAAGACGGTCTTGCCCGGATTCGGCCGGTCGCGGTCCTGGTCGACGTAGGAGAGAACGACGGTCTCGCCGACCTGGAACTTGCCGGCGTCCGGCTTCTCGTGTCCGACGATCATCTTGAAGAGCGTGGTCTTGCCGGCGCCGTTGGGCCCGATCACCCCGACGATGCCGCCGCGGGGAAGGTCGAACGCGAGATCCTCCATGAGCAGCCGGTCGCCGTAGGCCTTGCGGACCCCCTCGGCCCGGACGACGACGTCGCCCAGGCGCGGACCCGGGGGGATGTAGATCTCCTGCGTCTCGATCCGCGTCTCGGGGCCGCCCTCGGCGAGAAGCGATTCGTACCGCTCGATGCGCGCCTTGCTCTTGGCGTGCCGGGCGCGAGGCGCCATCTGCACCCACTCGAGCTCGCGCTGGAGCGAGCGGCGGCGCGCGGACTCCTGCTTCTCTTCGACCGCCAGTCGCGCCTCCTTCTGCGCGAGCCAGCTCGAGTAGTTCCCCTCCCACGGGATTCCGGCGCCCCGGTCGAGCTCCAGGATCCAGCCCGCCACGTTGTCCAGGAAGTACCGGTCGTGGGTCACGGCGACGACGGTGCCCGGGAACTCGGCGAGGTGCCGTTCCAGCCAGGCGACCGACTCGGCGTCGAGGTGGTTCGTGGGCTCGTCCAGGAGCAGGAGGTCGGGTCGCTCGAGGAGGACCTTGCAGAGGGCGACGCGGCGCCGCTCGCCGCCCGAGATCTTCGTGACGTCCGCGTCGGGAGGCGGCAGCCGCAAGGCGTCCATCGCGATTTCGAGCTGACGGTCGAGCTCCCAGGCGTTCGACGCTTCGATCGCGTCCTGCACGCGCTGGTACTCCGCCATCAGTCGCTCGCTTTCGGCCTCCGAGAGGTCCGAGGCGAGCTTCTCGTTCAGCTCGTCGAATCGCGCGAGGAGGGCCCGCGTGGACGCGACGGCCTCTTCGACGTTGCCGAGGACGGTCTTGGAAGGATCGAGGCGCGGGTCCTGGGAGAGGTATCCGATGCGCGTTCCCTCCGCCGGGGTCGCCTCTCCCGAGAAGTCCTTCTCGACGCCGGCCATGATCCGGAGGAGAGTCGACTTGCCGGCGCCGTTCGCGCCAAGGACGCCGATCTTCGCCCCGGGCAGAAAGGACAACCAGATGCCGCGGAGGATCTCGCGCTGCGGCGGCACGACCTTCCGCAGGTTGATCATGGTGAAGATGTACTGGTGGGCCATGGGAACCGGATCGTAAAACGTGAAACGTGAAACGTGAAACGAAAAGACAGACAGTTTTACGTTTTACGTTTGACGTTTAACGCAACGGAGCCTCTCCGACGTTCAGCCCCATCGTCCCGAGCAGACGATTCTCGTACCGCACGTCCGTGAAGCCGGCTTCCCGCATCAGGCTCTCGACTCCGCGCTGCGCGGGATACCGCTCGAGCGATGCCGGTATGTAGAGATAGGTCTGCGGGTCGCCGTGGAAGATCCAGCCGACGGCGGGCATCATCGTCTTGAGATACCCGAAGTAGAGCGAGCTCGCGATCGCGTTGTCCGGTTTGCCGAAGTCGAGAACCACCGCGCGGCCTCCGGGCGCGAGCACGCGCCGCATCTCACCGAGCGCCTGCGCCGGGTCGGCCACGTTGCGCAATCCGTATCCGACGGTGATCGCGTCGAAGACGCCGTCCTGGAACGGCAGCGCGAGCGCATCGGCAGCCACGAACCGGGAACGGCGGCCCTCCTCCCGGGCCCGCCGGCGCGCGACCGTCAGCATCGGCAGCGTGAAGTCGGCGCCCACCACCGAGGACGCGCCGCGCGCCTCCGCCTGGAACGACATGTCGCCCGTCCCGCAGCAGAGGTCCAGAACCCGACCGCCCCGGCGGCCGTCGAGCGCCAGCCGGACCGCCTCGCGCTTCCATTTGCGATGCATCCCGAAGCTCATCACGTCGTTGACGAGGTCGTATCGCTCCGCCAGGCGGCTGAACATTTCGCGCACTTTGGGGGCGCGCTGGTCGTCGTAGGAGAGGTACTTGTTGCGCACGGCGGATCAAGATATCCGACAATCCGATAGAGTTTGTCCGTGGCCCGACAGTCGAAGAGCGCGCGCGCGTCGACCGAGGCGGACTCGCGCCGGGTTGCGGAGGATGCGCGTGAGACCGAGTGGACCGCGCCGTCCTTTCTGAAGGAAATCTTCCTCGGTAACCTCCGTCTCGACCTCGTTTATCCCTTCCCGGAAGCCGACCTCGAACGCCCCGAGTTCCGCGCGTTCGCTGACCGGCTCGAGCGATTTCTCGTCGAGGAAGTGGACTCGGACCGGATCGACCGCGAGGGAAAAATTCCGTCCCCGGTGATCCAGCGGCTCGCGGAGATGGGCGCCTTCGGCATCAAGATCCCGAAGGAGTACGGCGGGCTGGGGTTTTCGCAACGCGAGTACACCGAGGCGATCAAGATCGTCACCAGCCAGGATGGGAACCTGACGACACTTCTCTCCGCGCACCAGTCGATCGGCCTGCCGCAGCCGTTGAAACTCTTCGGTACGCCGGAGCAGAAGAAGAAGTACTTCCCGCGTCTCGCGAAGGGAGCCGTCTCGGCGTTCGCCCTGACGGAGCCGGACGTCGGCTCCGATCCCGCGAATCTCGCCACGACGGTCGAGAAAACGCCGGAGGGCGACTACGTCCTGAACGGCGAGAAACTCTGGTGCACCAACGGGACGATCGCGGAGCTGTACGTCGTCATGGCCCGGCACCCCGACACGAAGAAGATCTCGGCCTTCATCGTCGAGCGGGACTGGCCCGGCGTCGAAGTCGTCCATCGCTGTCACTTCATGGGGCTGAAGGCCATCGAGAACGGGGTCATCCGGTTCACCAACGTCCGGGTCCCGAAGGAGAACCTCCTGCTCGCGGAGGGGCGCGGCCTGAAGCTCGCGCTCGTCACCCTGAACACCGGCAGGTTGACCCTCCCCGCGAGCTGTGTGGCGGGCGCGAAACGCGCGCTCGAGATCTGCCGCGTGTGGGCGAACGAGCGCGTGCAGTGGGGTCAGCCGATCGGCCGGCACGACGCGATCGCGCAGCTTCTGGCGGAGATGGCCGCGACGACGTTCGCGATGGAGGCGATCACCGATCTCGCTTCCGCGATGGCGGACGCGGGGGACCGCGACATCCGCCTCGAGGCCGCGGTCGCGAAGATGTGGAACTCGGAAGAGGGCTGGCGAATCGTGGACCGGGCGATGCAGATCCGGGGCGGCCGCGGCTACGAGACCGCGGACTCGCTGCGTGCGCGCGGCGAAGCGCCGA
>JBKPMI010000150.1:0-6578 GCA_046732075.1 Acidobacteriota bacterium
GGGGTTCCGGTCACCAGGTAATACGCCACGGCGCCGAGCGCATAGAGGTCGCTCCGCGGATCCGACGACATCCCGTTTTCGATCGTCTCGGGCGCGAGGTACTGCGGGGTTCCCGCGAAGACGTCGTCGCGCGTCAGCCCGGCGTCCGACGCCGTGACGTCCTTGACGAGCCCGAAGTCCACGACCTTGGCGAAGTCCGAGATGCCGCCGATCTCCGACAACAGGATGTTCGCCGGCTTGATGTCGCGGTGGACGAGCCCGACGCCGTGCGCTTCGGCGAGAGCCTCGCAGACCTGGAGGAGGACGTGCACCGCCCGACCCGCCGGGAGCGGACCTCCCTCGCGCACGAGCCGCTCGAGGTCGATGCCGTCCAGGTACTCCATCACGTAGTAGAACGCGCCCTCCGGCGTGCGGCCGAAGTCGTACACCGAGACCGTGTGCGGATTCGTGAGCCGCGCCGTCAACTGCGCCTCCCGCTCGAATCGCCGGAGGTTCTGCTCCCCCATGGCGTGCGGCGCGAGGAGCTTGATCGCCGTGGGGCGGCGGAGCATCTCGTGCTCGGCGCGGTAGACGACGCCCATCCCGCCCTCCCCGATCTTCTCGAGCAGCTCGTACTGTCCGAGCCGGCGCGCGCGGGCGATCGACCGCCGGAGGTGGAAGGTGATGTTCGAGATGATCGTTCCGAGGACTACCGTGAACGTTGCCCACAGAACCGTCTGGATGACGACCGCGATCATCGGCGTCTCCGGGTTCGTGTTCGAGCGAAAGATCTGGAACGTCATCAGAGGGATCGCCGCGACGGACGCGGCCGTGATCCACGTCGTGCGGCGTGGCTCGCTCGGAATGAAAGCAGCCCTCCCGAGGAGAACGACGTTCATGATGAGAAGGATCAGTTCGTCGGGCCTCCAGGAAATCGGCATCGTCAGACCCATGGCCGTGTAGGAAAGGCCGGCGCCGATCGTCCCGATCGCGTCCAGGCGCCGCAGCCCGCGGTTGGAAAGCCGGCGGCTGCGGGCGAGGAGCCACATCGCCAGAAGAAACGCGGTCGCGGCGATGTGAAGGATCGGGACCCTTTCGAACCACGGGAGTCCGCTCGTTCGCGCCGGCGAGCTCAGGATCTGGCCGACCACGAGGAATCCGGTCGAGGCGAGGAACGCGACCCGAGCGAACAGCGCCAGACGCTCCGCGAGGAAGTCGCGCTCGCCCGAAGCGTCCGTGGGCGCGAAGGCCGCGGGCGCGTCCGAGCCCCGGACCCGGGCCACGTCGACCCGCATGGTCGCCCCGGAGACGTCGGTCACGACGGTCTGGTCCGACTCGGACGTGTCCATGACTCCCGGTGACACTCCCACACTCGCGCGCGGCAACGCAATCCGGAGAGAATCCCGGGAATGAGCCCCGGCGCGAAGACCGGCGTCTACGTCGCCCTGATGCGGGGCGTCAACGTGGGCGGGAAGAACCGGTTGCCGATGAAGGACCTCGCAGCGATATTCGGCGACGCCGGCTGCGCGGACGTCGTCACGTACATCCAGAGCGGCAACGTCGTGTTCCGGGCGACCGACGCGTGCGCGGCCCGGATTCCGGCGGCCGTCGCCAAGGTGGTCGCCGACCGATTCGCCTTCCGGTCGCCGGTCGTGATGCGGAGCGCCGCCGAGCTCCGCGCCGTGGCCCGCGGCAACCCGTACCTCAAAGCGGGTGCGGACCTCGACGCGCTGCACGTCCTCTTCCTCGCCGACCGTCCGACCGCGGCCCGGGTCGCGGAGCTCGATCCGCGCCGTTCTCCGCCCGACGAGTTCCTGGTCCGGGGTCGGGAGGTCTACTTCCGCTGTCCCAACGGGGTCGGGCGCTCGAAGCTCACGGTCGGCTACTTCGACTCGAAGCTCGCCACGACCAGCACGCTCCGCAACTGGCGAACGGTGCTGAAGCTCGTGGAGATGTCGGGCGCGGCCTGAACCCATGGCGACGACTACCGTTCTCTCCGCCGCGGGCCGCGAGGTCGCGATCACCAACCCGGACAAGGTCTTCTTCCCGAAGGCCGGCTACACGAAGCTCGACCTCGCGAAGTACTACCTCGCGGTCGCGGACGGCGCTTGCCGCGGGATCGCGCGGCGGCCGATCGTTCTCAAGCGTTACGTCAACGGCGCGGAGGGCGAGCCGTTCTACCAGAAGCGCGCGCCGGACAAGCACCCGGACTGGGTCGAAACCGTGGAGCTCGCGTTCCCATCAGGTCGCACGGCCCGGGAGATCGTGGTGAGCGACGCGGCGCAGCTCCTCTGGATCGTGAACCTCGGCTGCATCGATTTGAACCCGCACCCGGTGCGCGCGGACGATCTCGAGCACCCCGACGAGCTTCGCGTGGATCTCGACCCGACGCCGGGCGTGGCCTGGGACGACGTTCGCGTCGTGGCGCTCGCCGTGCGCGACGTTCTCGTCGAGCACGGCCTCGTCGGCTGGCCGAAGACCTCGGGGTCGCGCGGCATGCACGTGAACGTCCGCATCGAGCGGCGGTGGAGCTTCGACCAGGTACGGCGCGCGGCCCTGGCCATCGCGCGCGAGGTGGAGCGGCGGCTTCCCGAGAGGGCGACCAGCAAGTGGTGGAAGGAGGAGCGCCACGGCGTCTTCCTCGACTACAACCAGAACGCGAAGGACCGGACGGTCGCGTCGGCGTGGTCGGTCCGGCCGACGCCCGACGCCCGGGTGTCGATGCCGCTCGCGTGGGAGGAGGTCGCGGACTGCGATCCGGCGGCGTTCACGCTCGTGACCGCGCCCGTGCGATTTTCGAAGCGCGGCGACGCTTCCGCCGGAATCGACGAGGCCGCAGGATCGCTCGACGGACTGCTGGCGCTCTCCGCCGCGCAGGAGGCCGCAGGCCTCGCCGACGCGCCGTGGCCGCCGCACTACCGGAAGCAGCGCGGGGAGCCGCCACGGGTCCAGCCATCCAAGCGCAAGGGAACCGGGCGGCGCCAGTCGTCGCAGCCGCTCATCACCGTCTCGAAGGCCGAGCACAAGGCGGATGCTCTTGCCGGCCTGGAGCGGTGGAAGGCGCGCCATCCGGAGGCGGCGGCGTTGCTCCAGGAAGACGACGTCCTGGTCGACTCCATGCGCGGCCGGTCGAGCACGTGGACGCGGATCCGGGTCAACCTGCGGCGGGTGCCGGAAGAACAGCGTCCCGCGGAAGAACCTCCCGACCCCGACTACGACCCCTGGCGCGCCTTCCGGGAGGGCGGTTTTCCGCCGCGGGGAGGGCCGTCGCGCCCCCCCAAACCGAAGACGCGCTCCAGCTCGTAGGGCGTCGTCACCTCCAGCTGGTCGTAGCGGCAGTCCTGCGGCCGCTTGTCCGGCCGCCACCGGACGAACTGCGCGGCGTGGCGGAAGCGATCCCCCTGCATGTGGTCATACGCGACCTCGACGACACGCTCGGGACGCAGCGGCTCCCACGAGAGATCCTTGCCGCGGTTCCACCGCGAGGTCGCGCCCGGCAGGCGCTGGGCTGCCTTGCTCGAGCCCTCTCGCGCGCTCGCCTCCTCCTGCGCCGCCGCCCAGTCGCGCCACGGGTGGTCCGCAAGGGCGTTCTTCCTCAGCGGCGAGAGCTCCGCGACCAGCTTCTTGCGGACCTCCGTCGTGAACGCCGCGGTGACGCCGACGTGGTGCAGCGTTCCCTTCTTGTCGTAAAGGCCGAGGAGAAGCGAGCCGACCATCGTGCCCGCGCCGTTCTTGTGCCAGCGGAATCCGGCGACGACGCAGTCGGCCGTGCGCCGGTGCTTGACCTTGATCATCGTGCGCTCGCCCGCCTGGTACGGCTCGTCGAGACGTTTCGCCATCACGCCGTCCAACCCGGCGCCCTCGAAACGGGAAAACCAGTCTTCCGCGAGCTTGCGATCGTGCGTCGCCGGGGAGAGGTGGACCGGCGCGACGGTTTTCGCCAGGACCGTCTCCAGCCGCTCGCGCCGTTTCGCAAGCGGCGTTCCGCGGAGGTCTTCGTTCCCGATCGCCAGCAGGTCCCAGGCCACGTACGACGCCGGCGTCTGCGACGCGAGGAGCTTCACGCGCGACTCCGCCGGATGGATCCGCAGAAGCAACGCCTCGAAGTCGAGACCGTCCCGGCCCGCGATCACGATCTCGCCGTCGAGCACGCAGCGCTCGGGAAGCGCGGCGGCGAGCGGCGCGCCGAGCTCCGGGAAGTAGCGGTTCATGGGCTTCTCGTCGCGGCTCTGGAGGAGGATCTCGTCGCCGTCGCGGAAGACGAGCGTCCGGAAACCGTCCCACTTCGGCTCGAAGAGCCAGCCTTCCCCCTGCGGCAGCGCGTCCGCCGCGCTGGAGAGCATGGGCGCGAGCGGCGGATCGAAAGGAAGTTTCACGCGCCGATCCTAGCGCCGGGCAAGGCTCTGCTTACAGGCGCCGCATCAGAAGCAGTGCGGCCGCTCCCAGGCCGATGGCGAGCAGCGCGAGCATGCCCGGCGACAGCGTCGGGATCGTGCCGAGCGGCGGACCGCCGCCGGTGATCACCGTCGGTGTCAACGTCGGGACGAGCGTCGGCGTGGACGTCGCGGTCGGGGTCGCCGTGGGCGTCGAGCTCGCGAGCGTCGTCGGAGTCGTCGTCGGCGTCAGCGTCGGCGTGGGGGTGTTCGGCGTGCCCGTCGGCGTAGGCGTCACCGCCCCCTGCGGCTCGGCGTAAATGAAATCGTCCATCACGACGACGTCGGTCGTGGGGAGGCTCTCGTTGGGTCCGAGCGCCGCGTTCCCGCTGGTGATCCGGACACGCCCGATCCGCTCGCCCCCGTTGAAGAGGACGCCAAGAAAGCTCAAGTTCCCGTCGCCGGCCATCGCCGGGACGGAAAAGACGCCGAGCGAGGTGTTCGTCTCATCGAAGAACTGGATCGACGTCTCGGCGACAAGGTCCACGTCGGTGAAGACCGCACCGAAGCCGGAGGTTGTCGCCGGCGCCGTGGAGCCGGGGACGAAGAAGGTGACGTCGACGATCTTGCTGCCGACCGCGGTGAACAGCCGCTGCGGTGAAAAGGTCTGGAAGATGGTCGGGTAGGTCGCGTTGATGTCGCCGAACTCGACCGGGGTGCCGCTGGCAACGGTCGCGCTGACCTCGAATCCGGTGCCCGGGGTGAAGAAGACGACCCCGCGCGGAGAATTCACGTTGAAGAAATCTGGAGGCAGATTGTTGGGTGCCGAAACCGCGTCGGGCACGCCGTCCCAGTTGATCTCCCGGCGTCCGCTCGGGAAGGAGCCGGCGACGTTCGCGTTGAGCGTTCCGAGCGCCGTCCGAAAAGCGTCGACAATCGTCTGGATACCCGCGGCGTTCCCACCGGTAGCGCTGAACGTGATCGCGGCGCCAAACATGGTCGAAGAGACGAGCCCGAAAACTGCGGCGAGAAAGAGGCGGCTTCTCACGGCTGATTCCTCCGTTTTTTTCCCGGTCGTGCGCCGTCATTCTATGCGGTGTCAGAATCCGCGATCGTGGCGACCGTACCGGTCGGTGAGAACGCGTGGGCCGGCGACGAGATCCCGCCGGGAAGCGAGGTCATCGAGATTCGCGTCGCCGAGCTCACGCAGCTCTACAACTCGATCGACCCTTCCCCGTTCCACGACAAGGACCTCGACGACGAGGCCGAGGAGTTCATCCTCGGCTGGGCGAAAGAGGCCTCGTCCGACAAACCGCTCGCGCTGCTCGTCCACCTCGACAAGCCGGCCGTGCTGCCGGACGCGGGGCGGATCGTCCGCGACGCCGTGCACGCGTTCTTCCAGAGGCGATCGGATGCGAGCCGCCGACGGCTGCGCGAGCTCTTCCGCGTCGGGCGGAAGAGTCTCCTCATCGGGCTGACTTTCCTGACCGCGAGCGTGGTCGCCGGCAACTGGGTCGTGTCCGTTCTGCCCCACACCACGCTCGCGCAGCTCGTCCGCGAGAGCCTCCTGATCGGCGGCTGGGTGTCGATGTGGCGACCGCTCGAGATATTTCTTTACGCCTGGTGGCCCATCCGCAGCGAACGGCGGATCTACGACCGGCTCGCGACGATGCCGGTCCGCATCGAGTGCGGCTGATCGGAGCTTCACTCACCGTTACCCCGAATTTGAGCAACTGGATTTTGAGGAGGCCCGAATGGCGACCGAACCGGAGACCGGATACTCCTTCCCCTCGATCTCCCCGACGTCCCACCCGCTCGTCGCGCTCTACACGATCACGCTCGTCCAGGGCGTCCAGGTCACCGTCCGCTTTGGCCTGACGACCGCGTACGGCCGCTCGACCAATCCGGTTCCGTCGCCGCCCGGCGGCGGTCCGGTCTCCATCCTCGTCGCGGGAATGAAGGCCGCGACGACGTATCACGTGAGCGCGCGGATCCAGTGGCCCGACGGAAAGTGGCTCGACACGCCCGACCAGACCTTCACCACAGGCGCGCTGCCGAACATCGCGCTTCCGACGCTCACGGCCTCGACGTCGGCCAACCAGAGACCGAACCCGGGCGTCGAGCTCGTCAACATCATCGACCCCCGGGGGATCTCCGTCGTGGCCGACCTCGACGGCAACATCCTCTGGTACTACGACAACACCGCCGACTCGAGCTGGCTGGGCT
>JBKPMI010000151.1:0-5052 GCA_046732075.1 Acidobacteriota bacterium
CGCGAGAAGAGTCAGGTTGGAGTTCGCCTTCGCGGCGTAGCAGACGAGGTGCGGCACCGGCGCGAAGGCCGCGTCGAACCGGCGGAAGTTCTCCTCGACGAGCGCCGCGCTGTAGACGTAGACGGGCGTGCCGGCCGCGCGCGCGATCTCGGACAGCGGCAGGCCGTCGCACGTCAGCCCGCCGTCTCTTCGGAAGAATCCGGTCACGGGTCCGCGGATTATGGCTCGCCGGCCACGGCGCGGAAGATCTCCTCGATCGTCATCGCGGACACGCGCACCTCGCTCACCCCCTCGATGCGCCGGAACCGCTCGAGCTCCGCTTCGTCGAAGTTCGAGACGACCGCATCCACGCCCCACCCGCGGACCTTGACGCGGACCGCATCGAAGCGATCGAGCTCTGTTCCGTAATCCGTCCGCGTCTCGGTGATCTCGGTGACGTATTGGATGCGGCGGAACCGGGCGAGGAGCGCCGGCACGTCGTCCTCGAGACGAAGCCGACCCTTCGATAGGTAGCCGACGCGGTCCGCGCCTGCGGCGAGGGCGGGGTTCGACGCGGTCGCGAAGACGGTCGCCCCCGTCGAAGGCTCGAAACGTTCCTCGAGAACGACGAGCTCGCCGGCGCGGATCCTCCGGGCGATCTCGCGGCGCTCCCGGCGCGGATCGAAGCCGAAGACGAGGATGCGTCCCTCCTTGGGCCGGAGGTCTCCGAGGAGACATCGACGGACGGCCGTCTTGCCGGCGCCCTCCCGTCCGACGAGAACGAATTGCTTGCCGGCTGGGACCGTGAGCGAGACGTCGAAGCAGGGGGCGATTCCGCGCGCGCGCGCCGTGACGCCGTCGAACCGGATCGCGAGCGCGTCCTCAGGCACCCGCGAAGGCGCGCGCCGAAACCTGGAAGGACGGCCGTCCGAGGAAGTAGCCCTGGCCGTACTCGACCCCGAGCCCGATCAGCGCGTCGCGCTCTTCTTCCCGCTCGATGCCTTCGGCCACCAGCGTGGCGTCGATGCGGCGTCCGATCGCGGCGAGGCTCGAGATGATCTCCTGCTTGATCGGGTCGGTTTCGAGCTTGCGCACCAGGGAGTCGGCGACCTTGATGTAGTCGGGACGCAGGTTGAGGATCGCCTCGAGTCCCGAGTACCCCGAGCCCGCGTCGTCGATCGCGATCTTGAGTCCTGCGCCGCGCACCGCCGACAGGATGTCGCCGAAGGACGAGTAGTCGACCATTTCCTTTTCCGAGATCTCGATCACGACGTCGCCGTGGCTCCGGTTGATCGACGTGAGGTTGCGCTCGTCCAGAAAGACGGGGTGGCGCAGAAGCATGGAAGACGCGTTGACGAAGAGGCGGCGCGAGCCGACGCCTCGCGGAAGCCCGCCGAAGATGGTCTCCAGGCAGAGCGTTTCGAGCTCGACGTCCATGTCGTTCTCGCGGGCGACCGCGAAGAGAACGTTGGGCGTCTCGAACGGCGATCCCTGCGGGCCGCGGATGAGCGCCTCCCAGCCGAGCACCTCTCCGTCGGCAAGGTGGCGGACGGGCTGGAAGGCGGCGCGGAGCTGCCGGCTTCCCATCACGCGCTTCAGCGCGGCGCAGAGGTCCGCCCTCTCCCGGGTCTGACGCTGACTGACGATCTTCACCGCCTCGGCCACCTGGCGCGTGAGATGACGCGACGACCGGACCCGGGGGTTGTCCGACGTGACGAGACTCGACGCGTGGACGGTCATCAGGTCGACCGCGGTCCCCCCGAATGCCGAGCGGAGGCGTTTCGCGGCGTTCGCCTGGAGGCGCGACGCCTCCGATTCGAGCGGCAGGCTGGAGCGCCCGCGCGGCGGAGACGGCAGCGCGTAGAGGACGTAGAAGCCGTCGGACCCGGAGTAGCGGATCGAGAAGAGGTGGGGGGCGTAGCGCGAGCCCTCGACGTCCTCGCGGAGCCCGCGGGAAACGACGACCAGGACCTGGTCGTACAGCTCCCAGCCGTAGAGCTCCTCGAACCCGAAGAACTTACCGATCTGGAGGTAGATCACGCCGAGGTGCTCGATCCGGTCGTGCGCGCGCTCCGGGTCGTCGAACGGGTGAATCGGCAGTCCCGTGACCCCGTCGTAGATGACGCGGTCGCGGCGCAGCCGCGCGACGATCTCGGAGCTCGAGTCCGACTCCGCGGGCGGCGCCGGCGGCATCAACCGCATCGGCGCGGCCGGTCGTCTGGTCTTCATCGTTCCTCCCTGGTGGACCGGGTCTCGAGGAGAGAGCTCACTTTGCGGCGGAGCTCCTCGGCGCCGAACGGCTTGGCGAGGTAGTCGGAACCTCCGACCTGCATCGCCGTGATGCGGTCGCGGACCTCACGTCGGCCGGTCAGGAAGAGGACCGGGATCTCGCGCGTCGCGGTCTGGCGGCGCAGGAGCGCGCAGAACTCCCAGCCGCTCATGCCCGGCATGTTGACGTCGAGGATCACGAGGTCGGGAGCGGAGCGCAGGAGCTCGGGAAGGGCGGACTGCGGGTCGGACGGGGTATCGACCTGGAATCCCTCCGGCCCGAGCAGGTCCCGCACCGCGGCGCCGACCGACGGCTCGTCGTCCACGACCATGACCCGTCTCATGGGGCGGGACACGGCGTCATCGTTTGAAGGGCAGCAGGATCGTCACCTCGGATCCATAGCCCGCCTCGCTCGAGAGACTGATCTTTCCGCCGTTGGCTTCCAGGATCTCTTTCGTGAGCGCCAGTCCGAGCCCCTTGCCGCGCGTGCCCGCCGCGACCGCCCCGGATCCGCGGAACGCGAAATCGAACGCGCGCGCCCGGTCGGCGTCGCTCATTCCCATGCCGGTGTCCTTGACCACGACGAATGCGTGCGGCCCCGCCGCGCCGGCGCGAATGCGGACCTCGCCGCCGTCCGGCGTGTACTTGATCGCGTTCTCGACGACGTTTCGGAACGCCCGCTGCAATGCCACCGGGTCCGCCGTCACCGGCAGCTCGGGCCGCTCCGCGATGAACTCGATCCGGAGCCGGTTGCCGTACGACAGGCGGTAGGCCGTGGCGAGAGAGCCCAGGATCTCGACGAGGTCGGCAGGCGCGGGCGGCGCGGGGGCGGGCGCCGCGGGCGCGCGCGGCGGCGAAGCGAGATCGAACCGCATCGCGTTTCCGGCCGGAGCGGATCCCGCCGCTCCCGGCGGCGTTCCCACGAGGCGCTCGGCGAGCTCCACCTCGCGCGCGAGGTTGCCGAGATACTCGGCGCTCGGCAGCTCCCCGCGGCCCGCGGCCTCCGCGATGAGATCGGTGTAGACGCGGATGACCGAAAGCGGCGACTTGAGGTCGTGAAGGACCTCTTCGTTGGAATCCCGCCGCACCGGGGCCGTCCCGGCCGGCGATGCGGACCGGGAGACTTCCTCGCCCGCCGTCGCCGGAGCCGCCGCCTCGCGCTCGATGCGAATGCCGCCGAGGGTCTCCAGGGCGGCCAGGAGCGCGGGCGCCGCGAGAGCCGTCGCGAGCAGCGGATAGAGGTCCGCCCCCGCCGGCAGGGGACCGCCGCTCAGAGTCACGAGGGCGGCGACGCCGAGCACGGAGACGAGCGCGTAGAACCGCGCGGCGCTCTTGCCCTCCAGGTGCCAGGCGAGGGCGACGCCGACCGGAAGAAGAAGGGCGTACGGGCTGCGAAACCCTCCGGTCAGGGAGAGAGCGCAGGTCAGAAGCGACAGATCCGCGAGCGTTGCGAGCGCGGACGCGAAGGGTCCGAGCGACGTGCGGAAACCGGCGCGCGTGAACGCGAACAGAGCGAGCAGCGATCCGCCGGTCGCGAGAGCGAGCGGGCGCGCGGCGCCCACGCCGAGGGCGAGCGCGAGCAGCGAGAAGAGCGCGAAGAGCCCGGAGGAGGCGATCCGGTGAGACGTGTAGGCGCTCATCGGTCGCCGCTCGGGTGGGCCAATCGGCCGGAGTGAGTTGTCGCCTCAGAAATAACGGCACCCCACGCGGACGGCGCCGCCCGCCAGGGGAGCCGCGTTCGTCGTCCGGAGCCGCACCTCGCGACGTTCGAAGGGCAGCCGCAGGATCTCTCCCTTCGCTCGCGCCGGGTACTTGTCCGTGCGGCGAGTGCGGTAGGCGAGTCCGCCGTAGCTGACGTTGACGAGCGGGCGAGCGCGCCCTTCCGGTCCCACGCGCACGCTGGTGTCGTTTACCTCGAAGCGGGGGTACTGCCGCCGCTCCGTTCCCTCGAACTTCGCCTGCTCGCGGCACTGATAGAGGCGGACGTCCGCCACCTTGAGAAGGAAGTCGACGGTCTTGCCGTCGGCCGGATAGGACGCGATGCCGTAGTGGAGCCCGACGCGAACCCCCGAGCCCGCCGGAAGCGCCGTGTCGGTGATCCGGGTGCGCACGCGCTCGGCCACGGTCAACGCGGAGAAGAGATCGGTGGAGGGGAGCACGAGCACGAACTCGTCGCCGCCCCAGCGGCACCCGGCGTCCACGGCGCGGAGGAACTCCCGGATGATCCGCGCCGTCTTCACGAGCACGGTGTCCCCCACGGGATGGCCGAAGTGGTCGTTTACGGCTTTGAAGCCCTTGAGGTCCAGGAGCGCGATCGAGACGATCCCGTCGCTCCGGTCGGCCCGGGCGATCTCGCGGTTCAAGTGGTCCATCAGAAACCGGCGATTGTAGAGACCGGTGAGCGGATCGGTGATGGCGTTGACGCGGAGGACCGACAGGTCCCGGCCCGACAGGATCCGCGGCTCCTTGAGGAGACCCTCGACGCTGTGGAAGTAGTGGAGCAGGACGGTCTGCAGACTGACCGGCGGGCCGAGGTTGACCCGCAGCTCGGCCGTTCGGCTCTCGACCTCCTTCCAGCGCTCGGCGGCTTCGCGGGCGGTATGGGGCAGCCCGGTCCACTCCGTGAGAAGCGCGCGGAGAACCTCGGCCCTCTCGTCCGGTCGCGCGATCGCGTCGAGCTGTTTCCGGAAGCGCGCGGGGGAGAAGTCGCGCTGCCGGCCGAGCCGCGCAAGGCGGGCGATCCGCTGCGCGATTCGTTCCCCCTCCAAGTTTCCTCCCCGAGACCGGCTGCGACGAGCCGGGTA
>JBKPMI010000152.1:0-9871 GCA_046732075.1 Acidobacteriota bacterium
GCGAAGAGCGGCACCGCGCCCTGGGAGATCTCGAGGCGGAGATCGCCAAACTGAAGGCCGAGAACGAGCGCGTGGCGCGCGACGGGCAGCAGAAGATCGCGCAGCTGAACGAGCGGATCAAGGAGCTGAACCAGCGCGTCCTGATCGCGGAAGGCGGTGGAAAAGTGGCCGCCGGCCAGGGAGTCTTCAAGAGATAGCTCTCCGGTATCCGCTGTCAGTTCTCGCTGAGCCCCGACTCTTCGACCTTGCTGCCGAAAAAGCAGCTCCCGCCGCAGCGCCGGTTACGTCCGCGGCCAGGTCTCCCGAATCCATCATCCGACCCGGAATCCACTCCTGGTGCGCTTCGTCGAGCGCGCCCCACACCGCCAGGATCCCGACGACCGTGAGGACGCGGGATGCGGCGAATCCGGGCCGTCCCGGCCAGGACATCGCGCGATACAGGAGGAAGGCCTCGACTGCGTAGAGCGCGAAGTGCGTCAGCTTGTCGAGCGGGAAACCGCCCGACCGGATCACGGGAGGGTTGGGCCAGGACGTCAGGATAAAAAGAAAGCCGCCCCAGAGGGCGGCTGCGATTCGTGCGCGACGCACGTTCGATTCGTGTCCCGTGTCCCGTGTCCCGTGTTCCGTGTCCCCGCCTAGGCGCCCCGCTTGGACGGTCCCGTCCGGCTGGGCCCCTTCTTCGGCCCCTGCTTCGCGGCCTTGCCCGACTTCGGAGTGGCGGGCTTCGCCTTCCGGGGGGCCTTCCGGCCGCCGGTCTCTTCGCCCTCGTCCTCGGCGTCCGCCTTCTGCTTGCGGACCGTCTCGACGCGGCCACCCGACATCCGACGGGCGCGGTCGGAAAGGGACTCCTTGCGGGGTCCCTTCTCCTTCGCCTCGAACTTGAAATCGACGAACTCGAGGATGGCCGCCTCGGCGGCGTCGCCGCGTCTGGCTCCGAGCTTCAGGATCCGGGTGTAGCCGCCGGGCCGATCCACGAAGCGCGGGGCGATCGTCTCGAAGACCCTCTTGACGGTCGAGTGGTCCGGAATCCACCGGTAGACCCGCCGGCGCGCGGCGACGTCGTCGTTCTTGGCGGTCGTGATGAGCTTCTCGGCGAGGGGCCGCAGCTCCTTCGCCTTGGAGATGGTGGTCTGGATCCGCTCGTGGGTCATGAGCGACGCCAGCTGGTTCGAGAACATCGCCAGCCGGTGCGGAGTCGTTCGCCGGAGCTTTCTCCCGGCTCGGTTGTGCTGCATGACTACTCGCTCTGGGCTTCGGCCGTCTCGAGCTCCATGCCGAGCGACAGGCCCATCGGCCGGAGGATGTCACGAATCTCGTTCAGCGACTTCCGGCCGAAGTTCTTCGTCTCGAGCATGTCCTTCTCGCTCTTCTGCACGAGGTCGCGGATGGTACGGATCCCCGCGTTCTTCAGACAGTTCGCGCTCCGCACCGAGAGCTCCAGCTCGTCCACCGACTTGTTGAGGTACTCCGCGAGGTTCTCGGGGAGCTCCCCTTCCGACACCTCGAGCGCGGTCTCGACCTCGGCGTTCACGAAGATCGTCAGATGGTCGCGAAGCAGCGTCGCCGCCAGGCCCACGGCGTCGGCGGGCGACACCGTCCCGTTGGTCCACACCTCGAGGACCAGCCGGTCGTAGTCGGTGGCCTGTCCGATGCGCGCGGCCTCGACGTGGTAGTTCACCCGGCGAACCGGGGAGTGCACGGAGTCGATCGGGATGTAGCCGATTCCCATGTCCTCGTCGAAGTTCTTGTCCGCCGACACGTAGCCGCGGCCCATCGAGACCCGCATCTCCATCTGGAGCTTGCCGTTCTCGGAGAGGGTCGCGATCGGCGCATCCGGCTCGAGGATGTCGATCGTCGAGTCGCCCTGAAGATCCGAGGCCGTCACCTTGCCCTTGCGGGTCACGTCCAGGGTCAGGATCTTCTCGTCGGTCGTGTGCATCTTGATCGGGATCTGCTTCAGGTTGAGGATGATGTCGGTCACATCCTCGACCACCCCCGGCAGCGAGGAGAACTCGTGGAGCACCCCCTCGATCTTCACCGCGGTGATGGCCGCACCCTCGATCGAGGACAGCAGCACCCGGCGCAGCGCGTTGCCGATCGTCGTCCCGAATCCTCGCTCGAACGGCTGCGCGTAGAACTTCCCGTAAGTCGCGGTGAGCGACTCGGGCTCGAAATCCAACCTCTTCGGCTTCTGAAAACCCTTCCACAACGTCATGGTTCTTTCTCCTCCGTTCGCGCTACTTGGAATACAGCTCGACGATCAGCTGCTCCTGGATGGGCAGCTTGATGTCTTCCCGGTTCGGCAACTCGACGACCGTTCCACTGAACGTTTCGGGCGAGAGGTCGAGCCAGTTCGGTACGCCGCGAGCGCGCGCGGTTTCGACCGAGGCCTTGATCTGTTCGTTGGACCGACTCTTGTCTTTGATGGCGATCACGTGTCCCTTCGAAACCCGGTAGGACGGGATCGTGACTTTCCGGCCGCTCACGGTCACGTGGCCGTGGCGCACGAGCTGTCTCGCCTGCGCGCGGGAGGCCGCGAAACCGAGCGAGTACACGACGTTGTCCAGGCGTCGTTCCAGCTCCTGCAGCAGGTTCGCCCCCGTGATGCCCTTCCGGCGCTCGGCGCGCTGGAAGGTGAGGCGGAACGGGCGCTCCAGGAGGCCGTAGATCCGCTTGACCTTCTGCTTCTCGCGGAGCTGGATTCCGTACCCGAGGAGCTTGCTGCGCCGCCGGCCGTGCTGGCCCGGCGGATAGTTGCGCCTCTCGATGGCGCACTTGTCCTTGAAACAGCGGTCCCCTTTCAGGAACAGCTTCATCCCTTCGCGCCGGCAGAGCCGGCAAACCGATTCGGTGTATCGAGCCAAAGGCTGGAACCTCCGTCAGCTCCCTCTGTTGTTTGCGTCCTTCCTCCCGGCCAGGAGCTGTAAGCCGGTTTACAGACGAGCCGTCAGCGGTTCGCTGGCGGCTATCGACTAGACCCGTCTCCTCTTCCGCGGCCGGCAGCCGTTGTGCGGAATCGGTGTCGTGTCCTTGATCGACTTGATGTCGATGCCGTTCGCCTGGAGCGCCCGGATCGCGGACTCGCGGCCCGCGCCGGGTCCCGTCACCCGCACGTCCACCGAACGAACGCCGTTCTCCTTCGCGTGCTCGGCACAGTTGGCCGCCGCGAGCTGGGCTGCGAACGGCGTACCCTTCCGCGAGCCCTTGAACCCGATCCGCCCCGCGGACGACCAGGCGAGGATGTTGCCCTCCTGATCCGCGATCGCGATGATCGTGTTGTTGAACGACGCCTGCACCGTCGCGACGGCGTGCGGGATGTTCTTCTTCTCTTTCCGCCCGGTGCGGGGTTTCTTGCCCTTTTTCGCGGGCCCCTTTTCCGGCGTGGCGGAGACTGCTGTGGGTTCGGCCATCGAGTTTCCTTCCTATGCCCGAAACGAAGGAGATCCTTCGCTTCGCTCCGGATGACGCGCGAAGGCGCTTCGCGCTTCCCGCGTCACTTCTTCGTCGCCTTCTTCTTGCCGGCGATCGTCATACGGCGGGGGCCCTTCCGGGTCCGCGCGTTCGTGTGCGTCCGCTGTCCGCGCACCGGCAGGTTGCGGCGGTGCCGCATCCCGCGGTAGCAGCCGATGTCCATCAGGCGCTTGATGTCCATCGAGACGTCCTTGCGCAGGTCTCCCTCGACCTTGACGTCGTCGGTGATCACCTTGCGGATCCGCACGACCTCCTCTTCCGAGAGGTCCTTGACGTGCGTGTCCGGCCGGACGTCGGCCTTTTCGAGGATGAAGTTCGCCTTCGATCGGCCGATGCCGAAGATGTACGTCAGGCCGACTTCGACCCTCTTGTTGAGTGGAAGGTCCACCCCCGCAATTCGAGCCATTCTTTACCCCTGTCTCTGCTTGTGCTTCGGGATCGAGCAGATGACGCGCACCACGCCGTTTCTCCGCACGATCTTGCACTTGACACAGATTCTCTTGACCGACGCTCGGACTTTCACGATTTCTCCCTAACTTCTCACTTATACCGGTAGATGATCCGCCCGCGCGTCAGGTCGTACGGGGAAAGCTCCACGAGGACCTTGTCCCCCGGCAGGATCCGGATGAAATTTTTCCGCATCTTCCCGGAGATGTGCGCGAGCACCTGATGTTTGTTCTCCAGCTCCACTTTGAACATCGCATTCGGCAGCGGCTCGACCACCGTTGCCATGACCTCGATCGCGTCTTCCTTCGTCATGCCGGGACCGCCGTCGCCTCCCGGGCCCCGAAGCTCGCGGTGACCCGGCCCGTTCCCAGGATGACCGGGCCCGTCGGTCCGATCGCAATCGTGTTCTCGAAGTGCGCCGACGCCTTGCGATCCTTCGTCCGGACCGTCCAGCCGTCCTTGTCGACCGTGACGTCCCCCGTGCCCAGGTTGAACATGGGCTCGATCGCAATCACCATCCCGGGGCGCAGCGTGCTCCCCCGGCCGGCCGGACCATAGTTCGGGACCTGCGGCTCCTCGTGGAGGGCCGTCCCGACCCCGTGCCCCACGAACTCCCGGACGACGCCGTACCCCTGCGCCACCGCGAGCGCCTCGACGGCGGCGCCGATGTCCGACACCCGGCCGCCCGGCATCGCCGCGGCGATCCCGGCTTCGAGCGCCTTGCGGGTGACCTCCATGAGCCTCGAGCGGGCGGCGTCGACCCGCCCCACCGGCAGGGTCCTCGCGGCGTCGCCGTAGTAACCCTCGACGACCGCCCCGCAGTCGATTCCGACGATGTCCCCTTCTTTCAAAGAACGCGGCCCCGGGATCCCATGGACCACCTCGTCGTTGATCGACGTACAGATCGTCTTGGGAAACCCGCGGTAGTTCAGGAACGCGGGCTTCGCGTTTCTCCGCCGGATCTCCTCCGCGGCGATCCGGTCGAGGTCGTCGGTCGTCACTCCCGGCACGACCGCCTCTTCCAGCGCTTCCAGCGTCTCCAGCACCACCTGCGACGCCCTTTCGAGGCGCGCAATCTCGTCGAAGCTGCGGATCGTGATCACGACCGTCCCCCGGCCCGCATCGCCGCCGCCCGGTCGATCCGCGCGGAGACTTCCTCGATCGATCCCGAGCCGTCCACGTCGATCCGGATCCCCCGCCCGCCGTAATGGTCGATGAGGGGCGCAGTCTTCTCCGAATAGACCCGGAGACGCTCCCGAACCGTCTCGGGGCGGTCGTCCGAGCGACCCTCGATCGCCGCCCGCCCGACCATCCGCTCGACCAGGGTGGCCTCCGGGACGAGCAGGTTGATAACCGCGTCGAGGCTCTCCCCATTTCCGGCCAGGAGACGGTCCAGGGCGGCCACCTGGGGCAGGGTCCGGGGGAAGCCGTCCAGGAGGAAGCCCCCGCGGGCGTCGGGCCGTGAGATCCGCTCCCGGATCAGGCCGATCACGACATCGTCCGAGACGAGCTCCCCCGCCTCCATGATGGCCTTCGCGCGGAGGCCGAGCGGAGTTTCGAGGCGAACCGCCTCCCGCAGCATGTCGCCGGTGGAGATGGCCGGGACGCCCATGCGCTCCGCCAGAAGCTTCGCCTGCGTCCCCTTGCCGCTGCCCGGCGGCCCCAGAAAAATCGCGCGCATGGGTCGACCGGTCAGGTCCGGCGGCCCCGGATGCGGCTCTTCTTCAGGAAGCCGGTGTAGTGGTGCTCGACGAGCTTGGATTCGACCTGCTGAACCGTGTCCATGGCAACCCCGACGACGATCAGGAGCGAGGTGCCACCGAAGTAGAAGTTGAATCCGAAGCCCTCGCTGAAGAACCGGGGAAGCATGGTCTCGAGCCGCGGCCCGATCCACGGCAGGCTGGCGAAGCGGAAACCGCGGGCCAGGAAGTCCGGCAGAAGGGCCACGAAGGTCAGGTAAACGGCCCCGATGATCGTCAGCCGCGACAGCACGGTGTCGATGTAGTCCGCGGTCTTCTTGCCGGGGCGGATGCCCGGAATGAAGCCGCCGTACTTCCGCATGTTGTCCGCGGTGTCGGTCGGGTTGAAGACGATCGACGTGTAGAAGTAGCAGAAGAAGAGGATGCCGAGGGCGTACAGGAGGACGTACAGCGGCTGCCCCTGTCCGAGCGAGGCCGCGACCTTCTGGGTCCAGTCCGCGCCGATCAGCGTCGCGAGGTAGCTCGGGAGCTGGATGATGGAGATCGCGAAGATGATCGGGATGACGCCGCCGGTGTTCACCCGGAGCGGCAGGTACGTATTCTGCCCGCCGTACACGCGCCGGCCGACGACCCGCTTGGCGTACTGGACCGGTATTCGCCGTTGGGCCCGCTCGACGAAGACGATGAGCGCGATGATCGCGAACATGAAAACGAGCACGCCGAACAACGTCAGGATGTTGATGTTGCCGGTCCGGATCTGCTCGAAGAGTCCGAAGATCGCGCGCGGCAGGCCGACGACGATGCCGGCGAAGATGATGAGCGAGATCCCGTTGCCGATCCCGCGCTCGGTGATCTGTTCTCCGAGCCACATGATGAAGATCGTTCCGGTCGTGAGGGTCAGGATCGTCATCAGGCGGAACCCCCACCCGGGATGCGGAACGAGACGGGCACCGCCCGGAGCGATCTGCTTCTCGAGCCACAGGGCGATGCCCGAGGCCTGGATGAAGGAAAGCAGCACCGTGCCGTAGCGCGTGTACTGCGTGATCTTCTTGCGGCCCATCTCCCCTTCCTTGGAGAGCTTCTCGAGGTAGGGCCAGACCACCGTCAGGAGCTGCAGGATGATCGACGCCGAGATGTACGGCATGATCCCGAGAGCGAAGACCGAGAGCCGGCGCAGCGCGCCTCCCGAGAAGATGTCGAGGAAGCCGAACAGAGAGCCGGCCGACGACTTGAAGAAGGCGTTGATCGCGGCGGGATCGACTCCCGGAGTCGGGATGTGCGAGCCCAGCCGGTACACGGCGAGCAGCAGGAACGTGAACATGACCCGCTTGCGCAGGTCCGGCACGCTGAAGATGTTCGCGAAGCTCTGAAAGGCGCTCATGGTTATCGGTTGAGGACCTCGATCTTGCCGCCCGCCGCCTCGATGCGCGACTTCGCGGACGCCGAGAACTTGTGCGCCGAGACCGTCAGCGCCTTCTTCAGCTCACCGTCCCCCAGGATCTTGACCGGCCGGCGCCCGTGCGCCAGGCGACGCTCGGCCAGCTTCTCGGGGGTGACGCTGTCGCCCGCGTCGAAACGGTCCAGGTCCCGGAGGTTCACGACGTCGTAGACCACCCGGAAGATGTTGGTGAAGCCCCGTTTGGGAACCCGGCGATGGAGGGGCATCTGGCCGCCCTCGAAACCGCGCTGGTGGCGGTAGCCGGTTCGCGACTTCTGGCCCTTGTTCCCCCGACCCGCGGTCTTTCCGTGGCCGCTGCCCGGACCGCGACCGACGCGCTTGCGCGACCGCGTCGCGCCCGGCGAGGGCCGGAGATCCTGGACTCCAATCGGCGCGGGACCGCGCGATGCAGGAGCTTCGACGCGGGCGGACGCGGCGGGACGGGCCTCGCGGGGCGCGGCCTTGGCCTTGCGACGCGGCTTTTCGGCCTTCGGCGCGGCTGCGGCCTCGGCTTTCGCCTTCTTCGGGGCGGCCGCCGGCCTGGCCTTCTCCCGGAGCGTCGGCTTCTTTTTCGAATCCTTTTTTTCGGCCATCAGACGTTCTCTGTTCCTGATTTCAACGGTTTTCGATCACTTCGACCAGGTGGCGGATCTTCCGGATCCGGCCCCGGAGCGCGGGGCCGTCCTCGCGCTCGACGACGTCGCCGATGCGGCGAAAGCCGAGCGCCCGGATGGTCGCCTTCTGGTCGACGGGCGTTGCGATACCGCTCCGAACCAGGCGGACCTGGAGCGGGGCGGAGGGCGCCGACTTGCGGGCGCGCGGTTTCTTCTCCGTCAAGCTTCCACCCCCTTACCGTCTCCCTCGGGGTGCGAGCCCGCGCCGCCCCGGCGCTTGCGCATCTCGTCGGCGTTCTTCAACCGCGCGAGGCCCTCGAACGTCGCCTTGATGACGTTGTGGGGATTCGTCGTCCGGAGCGACTTCGTCAGGATGTCCTGGATGCCGACCGATTCCAGGACCGCGCGGACCGGACCGCCGGCAATGACGCCGGTTCCGGGCGCCGCCGGTTTCAGCAGCACCCTGCCGGCCCCGTAGCGGCCGAGCACGGCGTGCGGGATCGTCGTTCCCTTGAGCGAAATCTGCTGCATGTTCTTCTTGGCCATCTCGATTCCCTTCTTGATGGCCATCGGGACCTCTTTCGCCTTGCCCGAGCCGTAACCCACCCGGCCCTGTCCGTCGCCGACCACGACGAGCGCCGAGAAGGAGAAGTTCTTTCCCCCCTTGACGACCTTCGTGACCCGGTTGATGTGGACGACGCGGTCGATCAGCTCGCGCCCCTGGGCGTCGCGCTCCTTCTCCCGCTCGCGCGGCGCCCGGGACATGCGATTGCTCATTGGCTCCTTCTCCTTGCTCCGCTCAGAACTCGAGGCCGCCCTGACGGGCCGCCTCGGCGAGCGCCTTGATCTTGCCGTGGTAGATGTAGCCGCCGCGGTCGAAGACCACGCGCTCGATTCCCTTGCCCTTCGCCCGCTCCGCGACGAGCGTGCCCACCCGCGTCGCGGTCTCGCGGTTCGCCCCTGCCTTCTTCTCCCCCTTCAACGCGGGATCGAGCGAGGATGCGTGGGCGAGCGTCGCGCCGGTCGCGTCGTCGATGACCTGCGCGTAGATGTGCCGGCCGCTCTTGAACACGGCGAGGCGCGGGCGTTCCTTCGATCCCTTGACGCGGTGGCGGATCCGGATCCGGACCCGGTCCCGCGCCTCGGTGCGATCCTGAGACTTGTTCATCGCCTTACTTCCCGCCGGCCTTGCCGACCTTGCGGCGAATGACCTCGTTGGCGTACTTGATTCCCTTCCCCTTGTAGGGGTCGGGTACGCGCAGTTTCCGGATCTCGGCCGCGGTCTGACCGACCTTCTGCCGGTCCGCGCCGCTGATCGTGAGCTTGCCCGCCTTGGCGTCGAGCGCGACCGCGATCCCCTCGGGGATCGGGAAGTTGATCGGGTGGGAGTAGCCGAGAGCAAAGACCACGGTCTTGCCCTTGACCTCGGCCTTGTAGCCGACGCCCACGATCTCGAGCTCCCGGACGAAGCCCTTCGTCACGCCCTCGACGGAGTTTGCGACCAGGCTGCGCACGAGCCCGTGCCAGGCGCGCTGTTGCGGCTCGTCGCCGCCGCGCGCGAAACGGACCTCATTCTTGTCCACCTCGACCGCGATGCCCGGCGGGATCCGGCTCGCGAGCTCGCCCTTCGGGCCCTTGACCCGGACGAACCCGCCGTCGGACCGCACCTCGACCCCCTGCGGAATCGCGATCGGCATTCTTCCGATTCGTGACACGGCTTCTCCTACCAGACGTTGAAGAGGATCTCGCCACCCAGGCGCGACTCGCGCGCGGCCCGGCCGGTCACGACCCCCTTCGATGTGGACACGATCGATACCCCGAGGCCGCCCAGGACCTCCGGAATTTCCTTCGCCGGCGCGTACACGCGGCGGCCGGGGCGGGAAACCCGCTGGAGACCCGCGACGATCGGCGCACCCTCCGGGTCGTATTTCAAACCCACGCGCAGGAGCGGCCGGCCCTTTTCTTCGACGCGCCGCCAGGATGCGATGTAGCCCTCCTCGGCGAGGACGCGGACGACCGCCTCTTTGAGGCGCGACGACGGGACGTCCACGCGTTCGTGTCCCGCGCGCATGCCGTTGCGGAGCCGGTTCAGGAGATCGGAAAGCGGATCGCTCATCGGCTCACCACGACGCCTTCACGACGCCCGGCACGTAACCGGAGTTCGCGTTGCTGCGGAAGCAGATCCGGCAGAGGCCGAACTT
>JBKPMI010000153.1:0-7924 GCA_046732075.1 Acidobacteriota bacterium
GCTCTTCGAGGCGCCGCTCCGGTAGAGGGCGAGGTCGAACCGGTTCGAGCCCGAGACCGAGAACACGTTGTGGTAGACCGGGTCGTTGTTCGGGAACTCCACGGTTCCCTGGCGGGGGACGATCGCCACCCGGGGAACGAACCTCTTGGACTCCTGCGCCATGCGCACCGTTCCGGATCCGGCCGCGCCCCGGGGCCCCTCGATCCAGACGATCGCATTCGAAGCGTCGGACCGCGGCGATCCGCCCTTCAACAGAAGAACGCGGCCGTTCACGGAGCCGGCGGCGCCCGCGGCGCGGGGGCCGAAAACCGAGGTGGACAGGGCGAAAAGGACCGCCCCGACGGCGAAAACCCGCGTCGCCATGCGTGTTTCGATAATAGCCCAAAGACGACGGGACGCGGGACAGAGGACACGGGACACGACGGAGACGGGACGGACCCCGGCTATCATCCGGGCATGGAAGAGAGCCGCGTCGAGATTTTCGGAAAGGACACCTGACCGTACACGACCGCGGCCCGTGAGGACTACGCGCGTCGAAAGATTCCCTTCACCTACGTCGACGTCCGTCGCGACGCGAAAGAGCTCGAGCGGATGATCGACCTCTCCGGCGGCCGTCGCGTTCCCGTCATCGTCGAATCCGGGAAAGTCACCATCGGCTTCGGCGGGACGTGAGGGGTGTAGCGCGCCCGGTGGGCGCGCCCCGAATTCTCGCTGCATATAATCCCGGCCACGTGATCGCCCCGACGTTCTAACGAGGAGGGTGCCCGCATGTCGCACGTCCCCGAGAGACCCGGCGCCGAGTTTCGGCCTTACATTCCGGCGGAACAGTCGGTCGCCGAGTTCACTCCCAAGGCGATCGGGCTCGGCATCTTCTTCGGCCTCCTCTTCGGCGCCGCCACGGTTTACCTGGCGCTGCGCGCCGGACTGACCGTCTCGGCTTCCGTGCCGATCGCGGTGCTCGCGATCGCGGTCTTCAAGAAGATCGGCAAATCCACCATCCTCGAGAACAACATCGTCCAGACGATCGGCTCTGCCGGCGAGTCGGTCGCGGCCGGCACCGTGTTCACCGTTCCGGCCCTTCTCTTCCTGGCGGGCGGCGAGCACTTCTTCAACTACATCCAGATCACGATCCTCGCGATCTTCGGCGGAATCATCGGCGTCCTGTTCATGATCCCGCTGCGGCGGGCCCTCATCGTCAAGGAGCACGGCAAGCTGCCGTATCCCGAGGGCACGGCCTGCGCCGACGTCCTGATCGCCGGCGAGAAGGGGGGCAACCTCGCGAGGATGGTCTTCGCGGGCGTCGGGGTGTCGCTCCTCTACAAGGTGCTCTACGGCGTCCTCGGGCTCTGGAACGAGGTCTCGACGTTCTTCAGCACGCGCAAGGAGTCCCTCTACCCGAGCTCGACGCTGGACGTCGCGGTGACCCCCGAGTACCTGGGGCTCGGGTACATCATCGGTCCCCGGATCTCGAGCGAGCTCTTCTCCGGCGGGCTCCTCGCCTGGATGGCGTTGATCCCGCTGATCGCGATCTTCGTTCCGGAGTCGCGCGTCGTGCAGGACCTCGAGAACCTGGGGTTCAGCGCGGCGTGGCGCGCCAACAACAACTACGCGAACTGGATCTATCGCGCGTACATCCGCTACATCGGGGCGGGCGCGGTGGCGTGCGCGGGCGTCATGACCCTCATCAAGACGATCCCGACGATCGTCTCGGCCTTCAAGGAGTCCATGAAGAGCTTCGGCGAGCGCCGGGGCGGATCGTCCGCGAAGCGCACCGAGCAGGACATGGGAATGGGAGTCGTGATCTTCGGGTCGATTGCGATCCTGATCATCCTCGCGATCCTGCCGGGCTTCCCGCACGGCCCCTTCCCCGGGTCGCTCCTCATGGCGGTCCTGATCGTGGTCTTCGGTTTTTTCTTCGTCACGGTCTCCTCGCGCATCGTCGGGATCATCGGCACGTCGTCGAACCCCATCTCCGGCATGACCATCGCCACGCTCATGGCGACGTGCGTGGTGTTCGTCGTGATCGGCTGGAAGGGCGACGTCTACCAGGCGGTGGCGCTCTCCGTCGGCGCGGTCGTGTGCATCGCGGCGGCCAACGCCGGCGCGACGTCACAGGACCTGAAGACCGGCTTCCTCGTGGGCGCGACGCCCAAGGCGCAGCAGTGGGGCTTCATCATCGGCGTCGTCACGTCCGCGTTCGTCATCGCGATCACGCTCTTCATGCTCGACCGGACCTACCGTGGCCCCAACGAGCTCCACGGCATCGGCGGACCGCAGCTCCCGGCGCCGCAGGCCACGCTGATGGCCACGATCATCAAGGGTCTCCTGGCGCAGAACCTGCCGTGGGCTCCGGTGCTCGTCGGCGTCTTCCTCGCGTTCATGGCGCAGCTCGCGGGCGCCCACGCCCTCTCCTGGGCGGTCGGCGCCTACCTCCCCGTCTCGACCACCGCTCCCATCTGGATCGGCGGAATGATGAAGGCCCTGGTCGACTGGTGGAGAAAGAAGAAGGAAGGCGCGGTCGGCGAGGAGTCGGAGCTCTCCTCCGGAATGCTCTACGCCACGGGCCTCGTAGCCGGCGGCTCGCTCGGGGGCGTGCTCATCGCCTTCCTGGCGTTCATCGGGGACACGGTGCTCCACTGGGAGAGCCCGACGCTGCTGCAGAGAACGGACCTGGGCGCGAAGCTCTACCCGGCCCTGCGCAATGGCCTGGTGAGCGGCAGCATTCTCGGCGCCATCGCGTTCGCGGTCCTGTGCGTCCTCCTGGTGCGGAACGCGAAGAAGCGGCTGGAGGCATAGCGGCCCGGGGGCCTCAGAACATCGAGTTCCCGTTCGCCGACGTCTCGGGGACGGTCTGCAGGACGTCCCAGTGCTCGCGGATCCGTCCGCCGGCGTCGAGCTGGAAAATGTCGATGCCCGCCCACTCCCGGTCGCCCGGCCACTCCTGGCGGCAGTGCAGGACGACGTAGTTCCCCTCGGCGATCACGCGCCGGAACTGAACTTTCTTGCCGGGATACTCGCGGGCCATGCGCTCGAAGTACTCGATGAACGCTTCCTTGCCGTCGGCGACCCCCGGGTTGTGCTGGATGTAGACGTCACCGGCGTACTTCTCGATCGCCTCCCGCGGGCGACACTGGTTGAACATCAGGTCGTAGAAACGCATCACGTTCGTCTTGTTCCGCTCCAGCGTTTCGCTCATCCGACGATCACTCCCTCTCGAAAAGGCAAACGCCGCCCCACGGCCGGGAGCCCTGGGCCGCGCTCGACTCCGGCAACTTCGCGAGAATCCGCATCCACACGGAGAGGAGATCGAGCCCGTCGGCGGTTCGGGCGAGCGAGGCGACTTCGACCGGCTTCCAACCGTGGGGCCCGAAGAAGCCGGGTCCCTCGGGCGGCCCGAACTTCAAGGGCGCCCCGGCGCGATCGAGGTCGGCGCCCATCTTCTTCCGGAGCATCTTCAAGAGGCCGGGGGAGACGAGGTCGAGCGCCCAGCGCCGGAATCCGGGAGCTGCCGCGAGGTCGTCCGCGAGCGCGCCGGCCTCGTCCGCGGTCAGGTAGATCATCAATCCCTCGCTCACGACGAGCCCCCTCTTCGCGCGCCGGCCGAGGCGTTCGAAGACGGTCTGCCGCGCGCCGCGGTCGGCGAGGTCGAGCCGGATCCTCTCCAGGGAGCACGCCGGCTTTTCGCTCCGCAGGGTCTCCTCCTTGTAGGCGAGGAGGTCGGGAAGGTCGACCTCCACCCACGCGAGGCCTTCGGGCAACGCCATCCGGTACGGCCGGGCGTCCAGCCCCGCCGCGAGGTTCACGATCATGTCCGCCCCGGCTTCGACCTCCGCCGTGATGAACCGGTCGAAGAGGTACGTCCGCGTGACCCACGCCCAGGAGTCCTTGAACGTGAGCTTGTCCGCGATCTGCTGGCCGCGAGGCCCCGCGAGCCGCTTCGCGAACGGGTCGCGGAAGAGCGCCCCGGGCCGCTCGGTCTCCCGGGCGCGGTACGCCGCCGCCCACATCGCGGTGTCGGAGATGTTCCGCACGAGGACGTCGGGCTCGCTCAACCGCGCTTCTCCGGGCCGGAAGGCACGCGCGAAGTCTATCGTCGCGGCGCTCGTGGCTCGGTCCGTGCAGTCCCGAGGCAAAGTGAAGAAGTCGCGCTCCACCGGGTCGCCCACATCCGGGGCGTTGCGCTGCCGGCGGAAGTTTCTCCGGATCTTTCCGGGCGGGTTCCGAGATCCGACGTACCTCGAGTGGGAGCGGAACTACAAGACGCAGGCGCACGACCGTTGGATCGAGCGCCTCGCGCCGGCCCGGTACCGGTCCCTGCTGCGCGCCAACCGGTTCTCGAAGATCGCGGCGCACGCCGTGTCGATCGAGTCGCGCACGAACCTCCTCTTCTCCTTCGAGAAGATGGCTCTCCGGGACGCGGTCCGGACTTCCCGGGGCTCCCGGATCTTCGCGAGCGCGCTGTTCGAATTCCTCCACGGGCGCGCCGCCGTGGAGACGCGGTTCGAGAGGTGGTGCGAGGCCGTCGAGTCGCTGCCCCGGAAACAGACCCGGGTCCTCACCTGGCCGATCGTCACGGTGTTCGGCTTCGTCGCGCAGCCGGCGAAGCACGTGTTCCTCAAGCCGAACGTCACGAAAATCGCGGCGCGGAGGTACGGTTTCGACTTCGAGTACCAATCCCGCCCGGGGTGGCAGACCTACGCCAGCCTGCTCCGATTCGCGGCCGTCGTCCGGCGCGACCTGCGGGATCTCCAGCCGCGTGACATGATCGACATCCAGTCGTTCCTGTGGGTGCAGGGTTCCGACGAGTACGAGGACTAGGGCGCGCCGGGAGGTCCCTCAGTCGACGACGCCGAACTTCCTTCCCACCTTGCGGAACGCCTCGACGGCGCGGTCGAGGTCGGCGCGCTCGTGCGCCGCGGACACCTGGCAGCGCAGCCGCGCCTGCCCGTGCGGCACGACGGGGTAGCCGAAACCGGAGACGTAGACGCCCTCGTCGAGCAGGGCCTTGCCCATCGCCAGCGCCTTCGCGGTTTCGCCCACGATGACCGGCACGATCGGGTGGGTGCCGTGCGGGATCCGGAAGCCGGCGTCGGAGATCGACTTCCGGAAGTACGCCGCGTTGGCGCGGAGCTTCGTGACGGGCGCCGGGTCCTCCCGCAGCATTCGAAACGATTCGAGCGATCCGGCGGCGACCGCCGGAGGCAGTGAGTTCGAGAAAAGATACGTCCGGCTGCGTTGGCGCAGCGTCTCGACGAGAGCCTTCGGGCCCGCGACGAATCCGCCGGCCGCCGAGCCCATCGCCTTTCCGAGCGTTCCCGTGGTCACCGGGATGCGATCGAAGACGCCCTGTTCCTCGGCGGTCCCGCGGCCCGTCGCCCCGAGGACTCCGGTGGCGTGAGAGTCGTCCACCGCGAGCAACGTCCCCTTTTCCTCGCAGATTCGGACCAGCTCGCGGAGGTTCGCCTCTTCCCCCTCCATCGAGAAGACGCCGTCCGTGATCATCAGGCGGAAGCGGGACGTCGTGTCCTCCGCGAGCATGCGCTCGAACGCCGCCATGTCGTTGTGCGGCACGCGGAACCGTTTCGCCTTGCACAGGCGGACGCCGTCGATGATCGACGCGTGATTGAGCTCGTCCGAGTAGAGCCCGTCGGGTTCGTCGAGAACCGCGGCGAAGAGACCCTCGTTCGCGTTCCAGCACGACATGTAGAGGATGGAGTCGTCCCTTCCGAAGAACCCGGCGATCTCCGCCTCGAGCTCCTTGTGGAGTTCCTCCGTCCCGCAGATGAACCGCACGGACGCCATTCCCGCGCCCCACCGGTCGATCGCCTTCTTCTGTGCCTCGCGCACCCGCGGGTGGTTGGCGAAGCCCAGGTAGTTGTTGGAGGTGAGCATGACGACATCGCGACCGCCGACCCGGACGCGCGCATCCTGAGGGGTCTCGAGGACGAGCTCCTCCTTGTAGGTTCCGGCCTGGCGGAGCTTCTCCATCTCGCCGGCGAGATGGGCGATCAAGTTGGACACGAGGATCGTCACACTTCCGACAGGATCTTTCCGGCGACGCGACCGCCCGGGAACGCCGAGTCGAGCGCGGCGAGGGAACGATCGAACGCCGGACCGTTCGGCGCGATGATCTCGATACAGAGGGTGGGACGGTTGATGATCTCGGACGTCCCTCCCGCGCCCCGCACGATGATCGCCTGCGCCGGTCTTTCGACCGTGTAGAGGATGTCGTCGAGGTCGGAGAGGGCGCGCGACGCCACGCGCTGCGCTTCTCCCGCCTCGTCCCGGGAGAGGCAGATCCCGGCGAGGCCCAGCAGCTGAAAGTGGTTGGGCTCGAACTCGGTCCGGTCCCAGTTCTTCCACACCCGGTCGCGCGGCGAGAGTCGGAACCGGTAGGCCACGTTGGAGAGCCGGGACTCCTCCAGGGCGAACTCGGCGATGCGGCGGTCGGTCAGCTCGTCGGAGAGCTCCGGTTTCGGCGGCGGATTGGTCGGCATGGTCGACTCCTGCAGTCCTCGGTGGGGTCTCGTCACGGTCTCCCGTTCGGGTAGAACACTATCTTCATCGCGCGCCGGCTTTCGAGGAGGGCCATGGCGTCGTGGAACTTCTCGAGGCCCTCGAACTCGTCGGTGACGAGGTCCTCGACGTCCAGGCCGGCGCTCAGGAGGTCGAGCATCTTGATCCAGGTGTCGAAGATCCGGCGACCGATCACGGCGTGGAGGGTCAGCCCCTTGAAGATGAGGCAGCCCGTGTAATCCTGGATCGTCACCGAGCGCTGCTTGGGGATGCCGAGCAGGGACACGATCGCGCCGCTCCGCGCGGCCGCGAGGCCGAGGTTGATCGAGGCCTCGGCGCCGGAGAGCTCCAGGACGACGTCGGCGCCGCCGCCGAGCGCCTCGCGCACGCTGCCGGCCGCGTCCTTCGTCCGGGTCAGGTCGATCACCGAGACGTGGGACAGGCGCCGGGAGCTCGCCCAGCGCCGGGCGTGCGCCGCTGCCTGGGAATTGACGTCCGTGATGGCGATGCGGGCGGCGCCCGAAATGCGCGCGATCTCCGCGCACATCGCGCCGATGGGTCCATATCCCAGGACCGCGACCGACTTTCCGGAGAGATCCGCCACCTGGGTCGTGTGGACGGCGTTTCCGAGCGCGTCGAGGAAAGCGCCGACGCGCGGCGGCACGACGTGACGGTCGAGCGGGATTACGTTATAGGCCGGCACGACCACGTACTGCGCGAAGCACCCGTCGCCGTGGACGCCGAGGATCCGCGTGTTCTCGCAGATGTGCCGTTGCCCCGTCCGGCACGGCCGGCAGTGGCCGCACGTGACGTGCATCTCGGCCGACACGTAGAGGCCCTCGCGGAGGTCCTGGCGCCGGGCCGCCGGTCCGAACGAGACGATCTCGCCGCAGAACTCGTGGCCGTAGATGCGGGGAGGCTTCACGATCGCCGCCATCGACTCGTCCCACTTGTAGATGTGCCGATCGGATCCGCACACCGCGGTCGCGAGCACCCGGATCAACACCTCGCCCGGGCCCGGGCGAGGCACCGGCACGGACTTCACCTCGGTGCCCCCGGGACCGGCGACCGGCTTCGTCTTGACGACCGCGGTCATCCGGGTCGGAAGCCGGGAGCCGGTAGCCGGTAGCGGTCGGCTGGGCCGGCCTCGAGACGACGTCTTCTTCGACACTCGGCTTCCGGCTTCCGGCTTCCGGCTACCGGGCTTCAATCCCCGGCCTCGTCGTCCCGGACGTACCCTTCCCGGGGATCGCGCGCCGCGGACGGCAGGTCGGCCCGCTCGGGCGAGACGTAGCGCGACACGACGTCGCGGGTGTCCGTGACGCGGAGCATCTCGAAGAGGAACGCGAACTTCTTCTGCAGCGTCCCGCGGATCGCCTCGCGCGTACCGGGAGGCAGATTCCAGAGC
>JBKPMI010000154.1:0-16772 GCA_046732075.1 Acidobacteriota bacterium
CTCCGCCCCCGCACCTGCTCGGGCGACATGTAGCCGACGGTGCCGAGAACCGTGCCCGGCCGGGTCCCGCCGGGAACCGTCGGCGCCTGCGTTGCGTCCTCGGCGCTTTGCGCTTCCATCACCCGGGCGAGTCCGAAGTCGAGGATCTTCACGCGGCCGTCTCGGGTCACGAAGAGGTTCTCCGGCTTGAGGTCCCGGTGGACGATCCCCCGCTCGTGCGCCGCGGCAAGGCCCGCGACGATCTGCAGCGCGTACTCGACAGCCTTGCGCGGGGCGAGCGCACCCCCCTCGAGATGCGCTCGCAGCGTTCTGCCCTCCAGCAGCTCGGTTACCGCGTAGCGGATCCCCTCCTGCGTTCCGACGTCGTGGATCGCGAGGATGTTCGGATGAGACAGCGCCGCGACCGCTTTCGCCTCGCGCTCGAAACGCTCGAGCGCGCTCGGGTCGCTTCCGAGCGCTGTCGGGAGTACCTTGACCGCGACGTCCCGGTCGAGCTGCGTGTCGCGGGCCCGGTAGACCTCTCCCATCCCACCGGCGCCGAGCGGCTCGAGGATCTCGTAACGACCGAGGCGCGCGCCGCTCGAGAGCGTCACGCGGACGATGTTACTTGGACCGCCGGACGCCGACCCCTACAGCTTCACCAGGCACCAGTCTTCGGACCACGGCAGGCGCGACATCTGGAGAGCGGCCTTGCCGCCGCCCTGCACGGCGAAGCCGTCGCTGAAGTTGACGCCGAATCCGTTCTCGGGGTCGTAGAGGCCGGGCTCGACCGAGAAGATCATCCCGGGTTCCAGCATCGTGTAGTCGCCGAGCGAGAGATAAGGCGGCTGGTGCCCTTCCATCCCCATCCCGTGCGCGGGGCGGTGGTAGATGTACTTCTGCACCCCCTGCTTCACCTGGAACTGGAGGATCTGGTACGCCACCGTGGAGCAGGCGATCCCCTCCCGGGAGAGGTCCTTCTGCATGAGACAGCTGTCGCGGGAGACCGTCCACACTTTCTTCTGATGGTCGGTCCACGGCGCGATCAAGAACGCGCGATAGAGCTCACCGCCGCAGCCGCCGATCTCGACCCCGCCCGCGATCTGGAGCGCCTGGCCCTTCTCGATGCGGTTGTGGTGGAACTGATTAGGGTGCGGATACCCCGTGCCGCGGCCGACGCGCACTCCGATCCCGAGATCGATCCCGACGGCGGTGTGCGGCGCGCCGTCGCGCTTGATGCCCTTCATGAGGAGGTCCGTGCCGAACTCCGTGGCGGCCATGCTCAGCTGGTAGTCCGTCAGGTCCGTCCCCTTCGCGAGGAGCAGGTCGCGCGCGAACGCGTGCGTCTCGTCGAACACCCGGTAGGCGCGCCGCCAGAGCGCGAGCTCTTCGGGCGTCTTGACCATCCGCATCTTTTCGCAATGGTCGGCGATCGACTCGAACTCGGTCGGCTTCAGAAAGACTTTCGCCGCCGTGTCCTTCTGCCGACTGCCGAGCTCGCGGTCGGTCGCGATCCGCTTGCCGTCGTAGCCGCGCTTCTTCAACCCCTTCATCGTCCACTCGAAGAGATTGACGTTCTCGCCCTGTTGGACCTTCCCGAGGTTGGGGAACGCGCCCTCGCCGTGCGGGAAGTCGAAGTACGACTCGGTCTCGGTCGCCCACCACGATTTCACGAGATCGCGGTCGAGGCCGGGATGGAACCAGATCGTCGCGAGCTTGTCGGCCGGCAGGAAGACCGAGAACGGCCGCTCGGTCGTCGTGTGGAACAGCCCCGTGAAGTAGATGATGTTCCAGCGGTCCGTCAGGAGCACGCCCGCGAAACCCTGGTCCTGCAGGTAGTCCTGCAGCAGCTTCGCGCGCGCCTTGTGCCAGTCGAGCGTCAGCCGATCGTACGTGGCCGGCGCGAGGCCGTCGTCCTCCTTCAGGAAGAGCGCCGCGGATTTGGACCCATCCACGCCCGCCTGCGCGCGGGCGGTCGAAGCGAGGAGCGAGCCCGCGGCGGCGGCTCCGGTCGTGGCGAGAAGCGAGCGCCGGCTGATCTTCATTTTTGCCTCCCGAAAGTCGGGCGAATCCTATCCGAGAGACCGGACGGGTCAGAGACCGGATCCGCCGATACCCGACCTTCGGAGAAGCATTTTCGCCGCCCCGGCGTCAGAATGTCCGACGGATGTTTCGCGCCCACCCCCGGTTCATTGCACATTCACCGGGGACTCGAAAAGATGAGGTTCGAGTGGCTCATCGAACGGACGCGAGCGGGGCGCACTTTCCCCGGCGCTGGCAGGCAGCGGCGATCGCCGTCTCGACGTTCTGGCTGCTGTCTTTCGTCACCCGAATCGCGCTCGCCGCTTACCAGGGGCGGCAGGGACCGGTCCCCGGCGCCGACCTCCTTCGCGCCTTCGGGTCGGGGGCGCTCCTCGATTTGCAGGCGGCCCTCTGGCTGACCGCGCCGCTCGTCCTCTTCCTCGCGCTCCTGCCGCAGCGCTGGCTCGTGAAGGCCTGGGTGCGCAACCTGCTGGCGCTCGGGCTCGCCGTGGCGTTCGGCTTCGCGCTCTTCATCGCGGTCGCGGAGTTCTTCTTCTTCCAGGAGTTCGACGGGCGCTTCAACTTCGTTGCGGTCGACTACCTCCTGTTTCCAACGGAAGTCGTCGAGAACATCTGGCAGAGCTATCACACCGGTCTCGTTCTCGGCGGTATCGCGCTCGTCTCCGTTCTCGCGTTCATCGTCCTCCGCCGGCTCCTGCGGCCGGCGGTGCAGAGACCGCGGCTCCGTGCGAGCCGCCTGGCTTTCGTCGCCGCGTACGCCGCGGCGCTCGCGCTCGCGACTTTCGGGCTTCCGCGCGGCCTCTTCCGCGTCTCCTCGGACCGCGCGGTCAACGAGATCGCGGACAACGGATATCGCTCGTTCTGGCAGGCGCTCGCGGGCCAGGACGCACCCTACGAAGGGTTGTACCGGACGAATTCCGCGGACGCCGACTTCCGGCGGCTGCACCGGCTGCTGGCCGAGCGGGCCGCCGACGCTTCCTCCTTCACTCCGGGCTCGACGCTCCGCCACATCCGCGCGCTCCGGGAGCCGCGCCGGTCGAACGTCGTCCTCGTGCTCGAGGAGAGCCTCGGCTCCGAGTTCGTGGGAACGTTCCACCCCGAGATGCGGGAGAGCCTGACCCCGTCTCTCGACGCGCTCATCCCGCAGGGAACGCTCCTGACCCGCGCGTACTCCACCGGGAACCGGACAATTCGCGCGCTCGAGGCCACGACCGCTTCGCTGCCGCCGCTCCCCGGGATTTCGATCGTCCGCCGGGAGCGCTCCCGGGGACTCTTCACGCTGCCCGAGGTCCTGAAAGCGCGCGGCTACCGCACCCTCTTCGTCTATGGCGGACGCGCCCTCTTCGACGGGATGGGCCGCTACATGAAGGCGAACGGGGTCGAGCGCGTCGTCGAGCAGAGCGACTTCCCGAAGGAGACGTTCCGCACGGCCTGGGGCGTGTGCGACGAGGCGATCTTCGACCGGGCGCTCGCCGAAATGGACGCGATCCACGCCACGGGAGCGCCGTTCTACACGATCATCCTCACGGTCACGAACCACCGCCCGTTCCTGTATCCGCCGGGCCGCATCGCCCCCGACCCCGCCGAGCAACGCCGCGTGAACGCCGTGCGGTACGCGGATTTCGCACTGGGTCGTTTCATCGAGGATGCCCACCGCCACGCCTTCTTCGACGACACCCTCTTCGTCCTCATGGGCGACCATGGCCCGCGCGTTTACGGCTCGGCGGAGATCCCGATGCCGAGCTACGAGATCCCGATCCTCTTTTACGGACCGAAGCTCGTCTCCGCCGGAGTGCGGGTGCCGACCCTCGCATCCGCGATGGACGTTCCGCCGACCGTCCTCGGGCTCCTGGGCCTCGACTACGAGTCGAAGTTCTTCGGCCGCGACGTGCTGCAGCTCGATCCGTCCGAAGGGCGGGCGCTCATGACGCACAACAACCAGATCGCGCTCCTCCAGGGCAACGACCTCGCAACGCTCGGTCTCCACCGCGGCGCGGCGATCTACCGCTACGACCGGGAAAAGGAGACGCTCGTGCGGGATCGCACGCCGGGTGCGGCGTCGAACGCGCGCGTCGAGGACGCGGTCGCTTACTACGACGGAGCGGACAAGCTGTACCGGGGCGGCGGCTACGGGTTCGCGGGCTCCGCCCTTCCGCGGGCGGTGAGCACGTCGGCGCCCGACGTCAGAAGGCCTGCGAGCTCGAGAACGAGACCAGCCAGCCGCGCCGTCCGCGCAGATCCGGCCTCAGCGCATACGCGAGGTCGATGCGAAACAGGGCGTGGCGCGACGCTCGCGGTAGTCCGACGCGCAATCCCAATCCGGCGTCGACTCGGAGGTCGGCGAGGCGGACGGCTTCTCCGGTCGGCCACGCGTATCCGGCGTCCACGAACGCCGCGGCGCCCAGGACGAACAGGTGGAGCAGCTCCGGCGTCAGGCGAACCCGGTCTTCCAGGTTGAGAACCACCCTCCGGTCGCCCGCGAAGGCGTGCAGCCGGTAGGCGCGCAGGCCGTTCGCACCGTCCGCCTCCACCTGGACCTCGCGATCGAGCTCGTGCCCGTAGGTGACGAGGGCGCGTCCCACCACGGTCTGCGGCGACCCGTCGGACGGGCGCCACACTGCCAGGAGCTCGCCTTCGACGAGCGTGTTCTCGAGAGAGCCGTCCCGAGCCCGGGTCGACGCGCCGAGCGAACCGATCAGGAAACCTCTCGGAATTCGCAGCCCCTGCGACCAGGTCGCCCCCGCGCCCACCGCGGTCTGCGCGTTCAGGATCGACGGCGAGTATCCGACCTCGAGGGAGAGCTGACGGCCGACGTCGAAGTCCTCGTCCCGGAGGAAGAAGCCGACGTTGTGCTCGACCGCGAACTCGGGGCGAGCGATCTCGACGCGGGCGAAGACGTAGCCGAAGCGGCGCTCGTCCGGCAGAACGAAGCCGTCCGGGCTCCGCTCCACCCCGCCGAAGCGCGCCTCCTGCCGCCGATATCCGACGAAGAGGCGCGTGACCGGACGGTCCCCGTCCAGCGAGAGCCGGCGGCCCGCGGACACTTCGTAGGAGCGTGTATCCATTTCGAACCGCGCGACCTCGCCGCCGTTCGCGTACAGCCGGGTCTTGCTCCTTCCCTGATCGAAGAGAAGCGTGCCGCCGCGCGGCGAATCGAGCGAGCGGAATCCGCTCGTCAGAGAGAAATGCCGCCGGTCCCCGTCGCTGTTGGAGTCGTACAAGAGGTCGAGCCCCAGACGCTGCCCCAGGAACTGCGGATCGGAGTAGAGAACCTCGCGGGTCGAACGGTCCGGCCGCTGCGCCACCGCGAGCGAGATCTTCTTGCCCTGCCCGAAGAGGTTCTTCTCTTCGATCGACACGCCGTAATGGGCCCTTCCGCCGGCTCGCCCCAGGTTGCCCGAAAGCTCCGTCGTCCAGGCGTCCCGTGTATGCACGACGATGTCGATCTCCTCCGGGCTCCCGGCCACGGGCTCCCCGGAGATCGCCACGGTCCGGAAAAGTCCCAGGAGACGCAGGTTCCGCTCGGTCTCCACCAGCTTCGCCGGGTCGAGAAGGTCCCCCTCCGAGAAGAGGAGCTCGCGGCGGATGACGTCCGCTCGCGTAGTCCCGTGAATCGCGTCGGCGATCCGACCGAGGAAGAGGGTCTCGGCGTCCTGGAAGACGTTTTCGCTCTCGATCCGGATGCGCCGGATCCGCAGGCCCGTTTGCGCTCCGGCGGCGGCCGAGAGATCCGCCCACACGAAAATGACCAGGAGGAGCGCACCCGCCCGGAGGAGCCTCGCGCGACGCAACCCGGCACTAGAATCGTTCCGGGGGACGCGGCGTGAAAAGGTGGGTGTCGTGAGAGCGCTCGTCGTGGAAGACGACCAGCGGATCCGTTCCCTGGTCGTCCGAACGTTAACACGCGCCGGACTCGCCTGTGATGAAGCGTCCCGGATCTCGGAGGCGGAAGAGCTCCTGTCCCTCCACGAGTACGACATCCTGGTGCTCGACCGGCGCCTTCCCGACGGCGACGGGCTGGACGTCTGCCGGCGCGCCCGCGAGCGAGGGTTCGGGCGGTCGATCCTCATGCTGACCGCTCTCGACGATGCCTCCGCCACGGTCGAGGGCCTGGCCGACGGCGCCGACGACTATCTCGGCAAACCGTTCGACCTGGATGTGCTCGCCGCCCGGGCACATGCGCTCCTCCGGCGGAACCAGCGGCGGGCGCCGTCGCAGATCGTCGCGGGTGATCTGCGCCTCGACCCCGGCCGGCGGATCGTCTGGCACGGGGAGAACGAGCTCGCGCTGACGGCCCGGGAGTTTGCGATCCTCGAAACGCTGATGCGGCGCGCGGGGAGCGTTCTCTCCCGGGAGGAGATCCTGGAGCAGGCCTGGGGCGAGCGCGAGGAGCCGATGAGTAACACGATCGATGTCCTCATCGCGCGCCTGCGCAAGAAGCTCGACGCCCGGAACTCCTCTTCGCGGATCGAGACCGTGCGCGGAGTCGGATACCGCCTCACGTGAGGTTTCCCCGGCCCCGGAAGGCGCGCACCCGGATCGCCCTGACGGGCGCGGCCCTCTCGGCGGCGCTGCTCCTCCTGCTCGGCGCCGGCGCGCGCACCGTGATCCGCGAGCGGGCGTTCCACGACATCGACGAGGAGCTGCGGACTCTTGCCATCGCGGTCGGCTCCGACTTCGAGATGGAGGGCTTCGAGCACCAGGAAGCGCTCGGCAAGGGGCTCGAGGCGAACGTGTTCGAGTTCCGTCTCCAGAACCACTCCGCGATTCTCTTTGTGGGGGAACGAGTCCTCGCGGTGTCCGGCGACCTCGTGCAGCCCAGCCGGACGTTCAGCCTCGCTCCGTATCGCGGCCGCACCGAGGACCCCTACACCGCGGTCGAGCCGTACAGCGGTCAGAGGCGCGTGTGCCGCTTCCTCGTCCTGCGCTTGCGGGGACAGGGGGCCGGCGGCACGCTCGTCATCTTCCGATCGATCGAGCCGTCGCTGCGCGGGCTCGCGCGTCTCGACAAAACACTCGTCGCGATCGTCGTCTTCGGTTTCCTGGGAACGGCCGCGATCCTCGCCTTCGTCCTCTATCGCGCGCTCCGCCCGGTCGAAGAGGTGACGCGGCTCGCGAAGTCGGTCGAGGCGTCCGACCTCTCGAAGCGCGTGCCTGCGACGGCGGGCGGGGAGGAATTCCAGCGGCTGACCGGCGTCATCAACTCGTTACTCGAGAGGCTCGAGCACGCGTTCCAGGCACAGCGCCGGCTCGTCGCCGACGCGGCGCACGAGCTCAAGACGCCCATCGCGGTCCTGCTCGGCGAAGCGCAGGATGCGCGCCGACCGGAGGCGCGGCCCGGGGATCGCCTTCAGTCGCTCGAGACGATCGAGCGCACCGCGCGCGGGCTCGCCCGCGAAGCCGAGAACCTCCTGCAGCTCGCCCGCGCGGACGCGGCTCCCCCGGCGCCGTTGGAGCTCGTCGACCTGGGCGCCGTCGCGGAGAGATCCGTCGAGGCTTCGCGCGGGCTCGCCGCGATGCGTGACGTCCAGATCGACCTCTTCCGAGAGAACGGGGCGCCGGTCCGCGGCGACCGGGCCGCGCTCTTTCGTCTCGCCACCAACCTCGTCGGAAACGCCGCCAGCTACACCGACCCCGGCACGTCGGTGGAGGTGGCCGCCGGGACGCGCGGCTCCGAGGTCTACCTCGAGGTGCGCGACCGCGGCCCCGGAGTTCCCGCGGCCGACCGCGCCCGCATTTTCGAGCGCTTCGTGCGCCTGGACGAGGCGCGCGGCCGGCACCCCGAGGGATCCGGCCTCGGTCTGGCGATCGTCGACCAGGTCGCGCGAGCCCACGGTGGTCGCGTGGAGGTGGAGGATCGTCCCGGCGGCGGCGCGATTTTTAGAGCGGTGCTGCCGGCCGCGGAACGGGAGCCGGTAGCCGGTAGCCGGTAGCCGAGGTCAGACGGTTGCGCGGACCGGCAGATTCCGAATTGCCTCGTCGTGCTACCGGCTTCCGTGCTCCCGTCTACCGAAAAAAGTGGCCGGAGCCGCCGGGCTCCGGCCATGGAGGGGGGATGTGCTCCGCGTGCGAAGCGGTTCGGGCCTAGGAAGCCTTCGCCACCTTCGCCGGGGAGATTCGGATCGAGGTTGCGATGTTCTTCCCGTCCTTCGGGAAGACGCTCACGTCGACGCGTTCGCCGTCCTTGAGCGACCCGCCGCGGACCTTCGTCGCCGCGGTCCAGGTGATCGAAGTCTCCTTACCGTCCTTCGCCTTCAGCGAAAAAGTCTTCGCGTTCTGATCGACGGCGGAAACCGTTCCCGACATCGCCATCGCGTGGTTCCCCTTCGCCGAAGAAACCGACGCAACGCCGATCGCGAGAGCGAATGCGATCATCGAAAGCAGGGCTGTCTTCTTCATCGAGTTCTCCTTTCGCCGCGAATCTACGGAGGCCGCAGTGAACGCGGCGTGAATGAGGATCTTTCGGAAACGATGAACCGGACGTGAACGTTCTATGCTTCGCCCGCCATGCCGACCGCACCCGGTCCGCTCGCCGCGTTCCTGGCCCTGATCGCGCTCGCGGCGGCCCTGTACTCCTCGGTGGGCCACGGTGGCGCATCGGCCTATCTGGCGGTCATGGCCCTTTTCGGCGTGCCCGCCGCGGTGATGAAGCCCGCGGCCCTGGTCATGAACCTGGGTGTCGCAGGACTCGGATCCGCCCGTTTTTCCGCGGCGAACCTCGTGCCCTGGCGGCTGCTCCTCCCGATCTGCGCGGGCTCGATCCCCGCGGCCTACGTCGGCGGGCTCGTCACCCTGCCGACGAAGTCCCACCGCCTGCTGCTCGGCGCGGTGCTTCTCTTCGCCGCGGTGCGACTCGCCATGCATCCGCGCGCGGTCGAGTTGCGGCCGCGGCCGTCGATGGCGATCCTCGTCGCAATCGGGATCGTGTTCGGATTCGTCGCGGGAGTCACGGGGGTCGGCGGAGGAATCTTTCTATCGCCTCTCTTGATCCTCGCGCGATGGGAGGAGCCGCGGCGCACCGCCGGCGCCTCCGCGGTCTTCATCCTCGTCAACTCCGCGGCGGGCCTCGCCGGCCACCTCGCGAACGGAGGCGCCGTACCGTCGATCGCGCTGCCGCTCACCGGCGTGGCGCTCACCGGCGGGCTCGTGGGTTCCTGGCTGGGCGCGAAGCGGCTCGTGCCGATCGCGATCCGGCGTCTGCTCGCGGCGGTGCTGGTGGTAGCGGGAGGGAAGCTGCTCTTAGGGTAGTCGCGAGGACAGGCCCAAGAAAGTCGCGGGGACAGGTCCCGCGGACCTGCAGCCGCGTCCCTATTCCCTGCACCCGCCACAGTCCAAAGAACGCTCAGCCGCCGAAGGCGAGCTGGGTGACCGTCGGGTTCTTTTCGGGATTGTTGACCGCGTCGAGCGCCGCGAAAACGATCCCGTCGTGGAAGAACGTGCGGTCGTTCGCCGGAACGTTCAGGCCGAGCAACCCGCTCTCGAAAACATGGAACTCGCCGGGCAGGTCGTTCTCCTGGAGGAGCTTCTGAGCGATCGCCGCGATGCGGCCGATCGACTCGGTGGAAGCCGGTTCCCCCTCCTCATCGACCACGAAGACGCGTTTGCCCGGAGAGACGTCGCGCATCCCCTTGACCTTCAACATTGGCGCATAGTCTATGGGATTCACCGGGAGAAGAAGTCATGGATCTCGAATCGATCCGGGAGCTCTACGGGTACAACCGCTGGGCAAACGCGCGCTCGCTCGAAGCGGCCGCAGCGGTCTCCACGGAGGACTTCACGAGAGAGGTCGGCGGCAGCTTCGCGTCGCTGCGCGGAACCCTCGCGCACATGTACGGCGCGGAGTGGATCTGGCTCCAGCGCTGGAAGGGGATTTCCCCGCGACAGCTCCCCTTCTCGCTGGAGTTTCCAGACGTCTCGTCGATCCGCTCCCGGTGGCAGGCCGTCGAAAACGAACGCCAGGTTTTCCTGGACGCGCTCGATCCCGCGCGGCTGGCGGAGGTCCTCTCCTACGTCAACCTGCAGGGACAGACCTTCGCGTATCCGCTGCGACGGATGCTGCAGCACGTGGTCAACCACGGGACCTACCACCGCGGACAGATCACGACGCTGCTGCGACAGCTCGGGGCGGCGCCGCTCGCCACCGACCTGCTGCTCTACGACGACGGGAAGACGAAGGCCTCGTGAGCGGAGACGGGTGCAGGGCCGCAGGCCTGTCCCCGTAGCGGTCACAGGGGCGGGCTATCCGTCGGTTCGAAGTGCGCGTGCTCGCGCTCGCGGTCCGGAACCGCCAGGTTTTTCAGGATCCGCACGCAGCGGTTCCACCGCAGGATCGACTCGTCGTTTCCGGAGGGCCGGATCTTCTCGGCTTCCTCGAACGAGTGGAGCGCGTCCTCGAACAGCACGATGAGCGTGTGCGGCGGACGCCCCGCCTCGAGCTGCGCTTTCCCGAGCCGTTCCCGGACGATCCCGGCGTAGTAAAGCCGCTCGTACGGGTCCTGCAGCTTCTGGAAGGTCGCCTCGGCCTCGGCCCGCCGGTCCGACGCCGCGCCCGTGAACTGGTCCGTGATCGCGAGGCCGAGGAGGCGCAACGCCGTCTGGTCGCCGGGGTCCACCGCGAGAACGTCCCGGCAGATGGACTCGGCCTCCCCCGGCTCGTTCAGGAGCCGGTACCAATCCGCTTTCGCGGTGGCCTCGGGGATCGCTTCTTTCGAAATCGTCTTGAGCTGGTACGTCATGGCGTGCCTCCGGCGTTCTCAGTTTTCAGTTCTCAGCGAGGCCCGAAGACCCGGCGGAGCAACTTCGCAATCGGGTCGTAGAAGTCGTCCACGACCCGCTCCTTCAAAGGGATGATCGCGTTGTCGGTGATGTGGATGTCCTCGGGACAGACCTCGGTGCAGCACTTGGTGATGTTGCAGTAGCCGAGGCCGAGCTCCTCTTTCAGAAGCTTCGTCCGCGACACGCCGTCTAACGGATGCATCTCGAGCCCGGCGACGCGGACGAAGAAGCGCGGTCCGCCGAAGTCCGCCTTCCGGTCGTGTTCCCGCAGGACGTGGCAGACGTTCTGACAGAGGAAGCATTCGATGCACTTGCGGAACTCCTGGACGCGGTCGACGTCCGCCTGCGACATCTTCCAGTCGGTTCCGGGCTTCGGGGAGAACGGCGGGATCTTCCGGTTGACTTCGTAGTTCCACGACACGTCGGTGACGAGGTCGCGCATCACCGGGAACGACTTCATCGGGGCGACCGTCACGGGCGATGCGAGCGGGAGCGAGTCCATCCGGGTCTTGCAGGTCAGCCGCGGGCGCCCGTTCACCTCGGCCGAGCAGGAGCCGCACTTGCCGGCCTTGCAGTTCCAGCGCACCGCGAGGTCCGGCGCGAGGTACCCCTGGATGTAGTGGAGCGCGTCCAGGACGACCATGCCCGGCGCGACCGGCACGCGGTACTCGACGAACTCGCCGGCTTCGCGGTCTCCGCGGAAGACCTTCAGGACGGCTTCTTTCACGTCGTCAACCTTCCGCCGCCAGGAGCGCCGCGAGATCCGCGGGCGGCTGCGGGACCGGCTTCTGCGCGACCTCCATCGCGTCGCCCCGCCGTCGCACGACGTTGTTGCGTTTCCCCCACTCGGGGTCGGTCTTCGGGTAGTCGGTGCGACTGTGCGCGCCGCGGCTCTCGGTCCGGACGAGCGCCGATCGCGCCACGGCCTCGGTCACCGTCAGCATCGACCGCAGGTCGCGCGCGAGGTGCCACCCGGGGTTGAAGAGCCTCGAGCCCTCCACGCGGACGCGCGACGCGCGCTCCGAGAGATCTCGGATCTTCTCGAGTCCCTTCTCCAGGTCCTCCGCGTTGCGGAAGATGCCGACCAGGTTCTGCATCGCCTCCGCCAGGTCCCGGTGGATCGCGTAGGGGCTCTCTCCCTCGGGCCGCTCGAAGAAGGCGAGCATCTCGCGGACCGCGTCCTCGATCTCTTCCGGACGGGGTGCGGGCGCCGGGACCCGCGCTGCATTCTCCGCCGCGGCCAGCCCCGCGCGGCGGCCGAAGACCAGCAGGTCGGACAGGGAGTTGCCTCCCAGCCGGTTCGCGCCGTGCAGTCCCGCAGCGACCTCTCCCGCTGCGTACAGGCCGGGGACGGTGGTCTGCGCGGTCTCCGCGTCGACGCGCACTCCTCCCATCATGTAGTGACACGTCGGACCCACTTCCATCGGGCCCTTCGTGATGTCGACGTCGGCGAGCTCCAGGAACTGGTGATACATGCTCGGGAGCTTGCGTTTCACGTACTCCGCCGGCTTCTGCGAGATGTCGAGGAACGCGCCGCCGTGCTCCGTGCCGCGCCCCTCCCGCACCTCCGTGTAGATCGCGCGCGCGACGACGTCGCGGGTGGAGAGCTCCATCTTGTCCGGGTCGTAGCGCTCCATGAACCTCTCGCCCAGCCGGTTCTTCAACACGCCGCCTTCGCCGCGGACCGCCTCGGTGACCAGGATCCCCTGGACGCCGGGGGGCCAGACCATCCCGGTCGGATGGAACTGCACGAACTCCATGTCGAGGAGCTCCGCCCCCGCGTCGTAGGCGAGCGCCATCCCGTCGCCCGTGTACTCCCAAGAGTTCGACGTGATCCGCCAGGCCTTGCCGATGCCGCCGGTGGCGAGCACCACGGACTTCGCCTTGAAGACCACGAAGCGCCCCTGCTCGCGCCAGTAGCCGACCGCGCCGCACACGCGGTCCCCGTCCTTCAGGAGGCGCGTGATCGCGCACTCCATGTAGACGTGGAATCCCATCTGGACGCCGCGGTCCTGGAGCGTGCGGATCATCTCGAGTCCCGTGCGGTCGCCCACGTGGCAGAGCCGCTTGAACGTGTGGCCGCCGAACGCCCGCTGGAGGATGTCGCCGTCCGCCGTCCGGTCGAAGAGAGCGCCCCACTGCTCGAGCTCCCGCACGCGGTCGGGCGCCTCCTGCGCATGGAGCTGCGCCATGCGCCAGTCGTTCAGGAACTTCCCGCCCTTCATCGTGTCGCGGAAGTGCGTGCTCCAGTCGTCCTTCCGGTCGACGTTCGCCATCGCCGCGGCGATGCCCCCCTCCGCCATCACCGTGTGCGCCTTGCCCAGTAGCGACTTGCAGACCACGCCGACGCTCGCTCCGTGAGAGAGCGCCTCGATCGCGGCGCGGAGGCCCGCTCCGCCGGCGCCGACGACGAGGACGTCGTGCTCGTAAGTCTCGTAAGGGGGAGCCACTTTCTAGATGAACCGGATGTCGCGGATCGCGCCGCACGCGATCTCGCGCACGTAGAGATCCGTGAGTCCGACCGAGACGAGACTCAGCCAGGCGAAGAGCATGTGCCGCTCGTTGAGAAGCGTCAGCGTGCTCCAGATCCCGTGACGGGCCCTGCCCGAGGCCGAGCAGGAGAAGCAGTCGACCGAGCCGCCGCCGATGTGGCGGAGCGAGTGGCACGAGAGCGTGTAGAGGGAGAGCAGAACGACGTTCGCGGTCAGGATGAGCGAGCCCAGGCCGACCGCGAACCTCCCGTCGAACCGATACGAGCGAACCGCGTCGTACCAGAGGAAACCGAGATAGAGGACCGCCAGGTACAGGAAGAGACGATGGACGTTCTGGAGCACGAACGGGAACGCCGTCTCCCCCTTGTATCGGCGCCGTGCTTCCGAAACCGCGCAGGCCGGCGGGTCCAGAAAGAATGCCCGGTAATAGGCCTTCCGGTAGTAGTAGCAGGTGGCGCGGAAGCCGAGCGGCCCCGCGAGGATCAGGAGCGCCGGCGAGAACGGCCACCAGGCGTGTTTCGCGTCGATGAGCGGTGAGTAGAAGGGAGAGAGGTAGGGTCCCCACTCGAAGTAGCGCCCCTCGAAGGCGCGCGCCGTGGCGTAGATCGAGAAGAGACCGAGGAGAGCGACGATCGGAAGGATCTCCACCCACCAGGCGTCGCGGCGAAGCGTCGCCCCGAAGCGGCTCCGAGCCGGAATGCTGGACGCTTCCGACATCGCCTGAACCTCCCCGGAAAAAGCCGGGAGATTCTATCCGACGGACGCGCCGGACGGCGGCGGTACCACCGTCGCGGATTCCGCCGGCGTGACGCGCTCCCACCCCTCGCCGGTGCGGCGGAAGATCTCGCGCGCGCCCGCGACGAACGTGCGGTCCGCCGCTCGCCACACGCGCCGCTCGACCGAGATTTGTTGCCGCTCGACGGCGAGGACGTTGAACGAGTTCGGCTCACCCCGTTCCCGAGTGGAGGTCGCGGTCCCCGCCTGGACGACGAGCGCAGAACGCCCCGGCAGCTTGTAGCGGATCGCGGTGTGCGCCGTGTGCGACACGTGGAGGTGACCCGAAACGATGACGTCCGCGCCGCAGGCGACAAAGGCTTCCATCGCCATGCGCGCCCGGCCGACGAGGTCCGCCTCCGCTCTTCCTTCCGGCAGGTCGAACGGGTGGTGGGTCACGATGACCCGCGCCACGCCGTCCGGCAACGCGCAGAGACGCTCCCGCACGCGCGCGACCTGGCGCTCGTTGATGCGGCCCCCCTTGAAGGTCAGCGAGCGGGCGGTGTTGATTCCCGCGACGGCGATCTCGTCGTCCCGGTAGAAGGGCTCCAGGTCGTCGGTGATGTAGCGCCGGTAGTTCGCGAGCGGATCGGCGAAGCGCAGCGCCAAGTTATAGAGCGGCACGTCGTGGTTGCCCGGGACGACGACCTGAGGCTGCGGCAGCGCCGCGAGAAAGTCGCGCGCCTCCCGGAACTGCCACGCGCGCGCCCGCTGAGTCAGGTCGCCCGAGACGACGACGACGTGCGGCCGGATCTCCTTCGCGGCCGCGAGGAGCGGCTCGAGCGTGGCCGGATCGATCCTTCCGAAGTGGAGGTCGGAGACGTGGAGGATCGTCCTCAAGACGCCTTCTCCTTTCGGGCCTCCCGCGGGACGAGGACGTTCAACGCTCCGGGCAGCGAGCGGTAGCGGAGCGGCGTGTCGAGTATCTGGACTTCGCCGTCCGTGGAGACGCGCACCTGGCGGCCGCGGGTCTCGATCTGGAGCGCCGTCGTCCGGAGGACCTCGAACCCACGGGACGAGCGGAGCCGCCCGAAGAGCGCGCGAAGCGCGAAGCCCATCAGGTCGCGCGGGCGCGCGCCGGGGGCCATGTAGACGGAGAGCTCTCCCGCGTCCAGGCGCTCGCGGCTCCCGACGTCGAAGCCGGACATCTCGTAGAAATTGTTGCCCACGAAGACGAAGGGGGTCGAGCATCGGACTTCGCGGCCGTCCACCGAGAGGACGACGGCGATCTGGTGGTGGCGGTGGAGAGCGTGAAGCGTTGCCCAGAAAAACGCGGGCCACTTGCCGCGCCCCAGGCGCTCCTGCTGCTCCTCCCGGTGCCGGACGATGCGCGGGTAGAGCCCGAGGCTCGAGTTGTTGACGAAGACCCTTCCGTTGACCTCGCCCAGGTCGACCTTCGCGACCCGGCCGTCCACGATGGCCGCCACCGCCTCGTCGAGGTCGAGCGGGATGCCGAGGTCCTTGGCGAAGTGGTTGAGAGTCCCGAGCGGCAGAAGGCCCATCGCTTTTTCGGCGCCGCACAGAATCGACGCCACGGACCCGACCGTCCCGTCTCCGCCCCCGACGGCGACGACGTCGCTCCTTCCGGCCGCCGCCTTCTTCGCGAGCCCGACCAGGTCCTCACCGCTCTCGGCCCTCTGGAGGTCCACCCTCGCGCCGGCCTTCTCGAAAGCAGCGCGCAGCCGTTCCTCGGCCTTCTCGTCCTCGCTCCCGGACGACTTGTTCAGGATGACCGGGATCGCGACGTCGGTTGTGCGGGTGCGGTCCACTCCTCCTCGGAGTGCAAGAGTCCGGCCCGGGACTGGAGGTTCGTTAACGCCCGGGTCGTTCGAGAGAGGAGGCGATCCGTTCGAGGTGCCGCGAGATCTCTCCCAGGTGGGATTCGATCTGCGCCATCCGGTCCTGGTTCTCGGAAATCAGCTTGCGGTAACCGCCCTTCCCGAGACCGATCCGCTTCCACATGAGCAGCCACACGAGGATCAACAGGACGATCGGCACGACGAAGGTCAACACCGACGTCCACGGCGAGGGAAATCGGGCGCCGGAGTCCTGGGCCACTGCGGCGGCGGCACCCATCGCGATCCCTGTCGCCACGATGAGGACCGTCCGCAGCCGGGAGGTCACTTCGCCCCCTCGTACGCCTGCTTCAGCGGCGCGATCTCGATTTTTTTCATCTGGAGCATCGCTTTCATCACCCGTTCCGCCTTCGCGGGATCCGGGTCACCGATCATCTCCAGCAGGATTCGCGGAGTGACCTGCCAGAACAGCCCATACCGGTCCTTCAGCCAGCCGCACTCGACTTCCTGTCCGCCCGCGGTGAGCTTCGTCCAGTAGCGATCCACCTCTTCCTGCGTCTGGCACTCGATCACGAACGAAATGGCCTCCGTGAACTTGAATTGGGGGCCGGCGTTCAGCGCGGTGAACCTCTGCCCGTCGAGCTCGAAATTCACGGTCATCACGCTGCCGTCGGGCCCGGGTCCAGACTTTCCGTACCGGGTCACGCCCGTGATCTTCGAGTTCGGAAAAATCGAAACGTAGAACTTCGCGGCCTCTTCAGCCTCTGTGTCGAACCAGAGAAACGGCGTGACCGGCGGCATGAAATCCCCCTCATGCCGCACGATATCCGACGGAGTTGTAAGTCAGGGCGAGGCCGACCCGTCCCCCTCTGACTCGAGAATGAGCTTGCCGTGGGTTTCCCGGCCCTCCAGC
>JBKPMI010000155.1:0-6957 GCA_046732075.1 Acidobacteriota bacterium
AGCGCGCTCGCCTCCATGCTCGAGTCGTTCAACGAGACCCTGGAGCGCAGCTTCTCGGCGCAGGGAGTCCGTTGGCGCCTGGAGGCCTGGCGCACCGGCAAGCCGCTCGCCGAAGTGATCCTGGTGCGGACGCTCCTCTACCGCGTGGAGCAGGTCTTTCTCATCCACCGCAAGACCGGCCTCCTCCTCCAGCACGTCTCGGCGATTCCGCGCCACGACGGCGACGCCGACATGATCGCCGGGATGCTGACTGCCATCCGCGACTTCGTCCACGACTCCTTCGGCGGCAAGGAAGCGGACTCGCTCGACACGTTCCAGGTGGGGGAGCTCTCGGTCTGGGTCGAGGCGGGCCCGCTCGCCGTGATCGCCGCGGTCATTCGGGGCAATGCGCCGAAGGACCTGCGCGGCGTATTCACCGACGCGATCGAGAAGATCCACCGGGAGCAGGCCGTCGCGCTCGACGCGTTCGAGGGGGACGCCGCGCCGTTCGAGCGCAGCCGGCCCCACCTCGAAGCCTGCCTGAAGGGGGAGCGACGGAAGAAGGCGGACCGGACGGCCGAGGGACGCACCGGCCGCGCGATCCGTTTCCTCCGGATCGCGGCCGCGGTTCTTCTCGTCGCGATCGCTGCGTGGGGCGTCGCGTCGTACCGTCGGAACCGCCGCTGGAACTCCTACCTCGGAAGACTCGCCTCGGAGCCCGGGATCGTCGTCACGACCTCCGGGAGGCGCGGCGGAAAGTATTTCGTGAACGGCCTGCGGGATCCGCTCGCTGCGGACCCCGTGGCGATGCTGGCGGGCTCCCGCTTCTCTGCGCAGAAAGTCTCGAGCGACTGGAGGTCTTACCAGGCGCTCGCCCCCGAGATCATCGCGAAGCGCGCGCGGACCGTCCTGGACGCGCCCGCCTCCGTCACTCTCGCCGTCCGGGACGGCGTGCTCGTCGCGGCCGGATCGGCCGCAGGCCCCTGGATTACGGAAGCGCGGTCGCGCGCCCGCGCGATTGCCGGGATCACCCGGTACGACGACTCCGGCGTGTCCGACTCCGACCTCGCGCGCCTCGAGGCGCTCAAGCGGCGGATCGAAGAGCGGGTCCTCCTGTTCCCCCGGGGATCCTCCGAGCTTCCGCCGGCCGAGAGCGCAAAGCTCCGGGAAACGACGAACGACGTCGGCGAGGTGGCGCGCCTCGCGCCGGGCCTCCCCGGTCCCATCCGGATCGAAGTCATCGGACGTGGAGACAGCATCGGAACGGAAGAGGCGAACCTGGGCCTGAGCCGCCGGCGCGCCGAACGCATCGCGGAGGTCCTCCGCGCCGCGGGGGGCGGGGCCGTGACGCTCGCGGCGGACGGCGTCGGTTCGGCGAGGCCGCTCCGGCCCGAGGTGACCGAGGAGGATCGGGAATGGAACCGGAGCGTCTCTTTTCACCTTGTGGCCGGTACGGAGAATCGGGCAGGATCGCCCCGCCGATGATTCAGAAGAAGATCTGCATGCTGGGCGCCTCCGCGGTGGGCAAGACGAGCCTCGTCAGCCGCTTCGTGCGGAGCATTTTTTCGGAGAAGTACCACACGACGGTCGGCGTCAAGGTCGACAAGAAGGTCGTGGCTCTGGGGGAGGACCAGATGGACCTTCTCCTGTGGGATCTCTATGGCGAGGACGAGTTCCAGAAGATGCGGACGTCGTACCTGCGCGGCTCCTCGGGGTACATGCTCGTGGTCGACGGCACGCGGCACGAAACTCTCGAGAAAGCCGTCGTCCTTCAGAACCGGACGGAGGAGACGCTCGCCAAGGTCCCGTTCGTGCTCGTTCTCAACAAGATCGACCTCTTGGACAAGTGGGAAGTGGACGACTCCGCGATCGAGGAGCTCGGGAAGCGCGGCTGGACCGCGTTTCGAACGAGCGCCAAGACCGGCGAGGGCGTCGAGCAGGCCTTCCTCGCCCTGGCGCGGAAGATGGCCGGAGTTACCGCGTGAAGAAGACTCTCGTGACGGCGACACTCCTCGCGGCGGGCGCCTTCTTCGCGGCCGCCTTCCAGAATCCGCCGCCGGCGCCCTCGACGTTGCAGCCCGGGGCGCCTCCCGCCGCCGCGACACCGGCCACCCCCCGCCTCATTGCGCTCAAGGCCGCCCGGCTGTTCGACGGCCGGTCGGACCGTGCGATCGCGAACGGGGTGGTCATCATCGAGGGGACGAAGATCCGCGAGGTCGGAGCGGGGCTGCCCATTCCCCAGGACGCCACCGCGCTCGACCTGGGAGATGCGACCATCCTCGCGGGCTTCATCGACGCGCACACCCACCTGACCGACCAGGCGTCCGAGAGCTGGCTCTCCGACTTCTACGAAGGGCTCCGCCGGCCCGTGGCCGAGCAGGCTCTCTTCGCCGCCGGATACGCGCGGCAGACGCTCGACGCCGGCTTCACCACCGTCCGCGACGTCGGCTCGCACGACTCGATCGACGTGGGACTCCGCAACGCCATCGACAAGGGTCTCATCGCCGGCCCGCGGATGCTCGTCGCGCGCGACGCCATCGGAGCGACCGGCGGGCATTGCGACCAGACCGGTTTCCCGGCGGGGACCTTCGGCGCGGAGTCCGGCCCGGATAAGGGAATCATCCACGGCGCCGACGAGGCGCGCCAGGCGGTCCGCCTGAACGTCAAATACGGCGCGACCGTGATCAAGACCTGCGCCTCCGGCGGCGTGCTGTCGCTCGGGGACGACGTCGCGGCTCCGCAGCTGACGGACGACGAGCTGGCCGCGATCGCCGGCGAGGCGCACCGGCTGGGCAGGAAGGCCGCCGCGCACGCGCACGGCGACCTCGCCGCCCGCGCGGCCGTCAAGGCCGGGATCGACTCGATCGAGCACGGTTCTTTCCTGACGGACGAGACGCTCGCGCTCATGAAGGCGAAGGGGACCTACCTGGTGCCGACTCTCCTCGCCGGGGAGTGGACCGGAGGAAAGGCGGACAAGTTCCCGCCGCAGATCGCGGCGAAGGCTCGCGCCGCCCTGGCGGCGAGATCCGACATGTTCCGCCGGGCCTTGAAGAGCGGCGTCAAGATCGCCTTCGGAACCGACGCGGGCGTGTCCCCGCACGGGATCAACGCGCGGGAGTTCTCGTTGATGACGGGTCTCGGCATGTCCCCGGCCGCGGCTCTCCGCGCCGCGGGGCCGGCGGCAGCGGACCTCCTCGGCCTCGGCAGCCTGGTGGGCACGCTCGAGAAGGGCAAGGAGGCGGACATCGTCGCGGTCCCGGGAGACCCCCTCGCCGACATCCGCGCGACCGAACGGGTCTTCTTCGTGATGAAAGCGGGTCGGATCGTGCGGTACAACGCCCGCTGACTCCGGCCGCTAGAGCTTCGCTTTCAACGCCGCGAACCTCGCGTCGTCCCCGCGCGTCAGATTCGACGGGACGCCCTGCGGGAACATCTGCTGGATCTCGGCGTCGATCTGCTGAAGACGGTTGCCCGGGTCCGGGTGCGTGCTCAGGAACTCGGGTCGCGAGGATCCGCTGGTCGCCTCCGCCAGGATCTTCATGACTTCTTCGAGCGCCCGCGGGTCGTAGCGGGCCTCGCTCATGAAGCGGACGCCGAAGTGGTCCGCTTCGAGCTCATCCTTGCGGCCGAACCGCATGCTGACGAGCTGCCCCACGGCCGCCGCGATCGCGGCCGCCTGGCGCCCGTCCGAGTTCTCGGACGACGCCGCGACGCCGGCCGCGCCGACGAGCGCCCCCGTGAGCTGCGCCTTGGCGAGCTGTTCCGCGGAATGCCGCCCGACGACATGGCCGATCTCGTGACCCAGGACGCCGGCGAGCTGAGCCTCGTTCTGGAGCCGGCGAAGAAGGGCGGCCGTGATGAAGACCTGCCCGCCCGGCAGCGCGAACGCGTTTATCGTCTGGTCGTCGCGCAGGACGTGGAAATCGTACTGGTAGCCGGAGCCGCGCGCCGCGCTCTGCGCGACGATCGACTCCCCGAGCTGTTCGACCGTGCTCTGGACGGTGGGATCGGGGTGAAGGCCACCGAACTGCGCCTCCATCTCGGGAGCGGTCTGCAGCCCCATCGCCACTTCCTGATCCTGGGACATGGCGACGTGCTGTTTTTCCCCCGTAACGGGGTTGACCTGCTGGTTGCAGTAGTAGTAGATGGCTCCAATCACGGCGATGGCGACGGCGAGGAGCAACCGGCGGGACTGCATGACCCCTCCTTTCTGCGCGAGACCGTACGTGTCGGGTTCCCATCCTCTCCCGGAAAGTGTTTCGGGGCGGGACGGTGACCGAGTTCCCGGGGCACGCTCTTTGCAAGTTTTCGGCCTCAAAGGTGGAGGGGTCAAGGGACCTACTTCGGAATTCCCTAAAACGAAAGCGAAGGAAGGAAGGGACGGAATGAATCGGGTGCGATTCTCGGTCGTCGCGATCGGTCTCGGTCTCGTTTTCTGTTCACTCCCCGCACTGGCGCAATTCCCGGGCGCGGTCACCACGACGACCGAGAGCGGCGTCGCGCAAACCGTGTTCGACTCCAAGAGCGGCGTGTTCTTCACCGCCGGCCCCACCGCCACGCCTTGCGCCGCCACCCAGTTCGTCAACGACGGCCAGTACTACTTCCAGGTGACGGACCTCTCGGGCGCGACCCTGCTTTCCTCCGACCCGGTATCCGAGCGTCTCGTCACGGTGCACGGCGGGGTCCTCGCGACCTACAACGGGCATACACACGACACGAACGGCGCCGACGTCCCGGCGGAAGAGTCGAGCGAAGAGTCGGAGCTCGTTCCCTTCCGCGGACCGTGCGGTGCGCTGTCGGTCCGTCTGGCGCCGTTTCGCGACGCCGGCTCCCGCGAAGCCTCGTACCTTCTCTGGGTGACCCCCGTCGCCCGCTTCAACGGCGACCCGACTCAGATCGACCCGGTCTGCGGCGACGGCTGCTTCCACGGCTTCCGTCCCGAGCTCTCGCTCACTTCCGCGTTCCGTGTGGAGGACAAGCGTTTCTGCGAGGACTCTTTCTGCGTGTCGGGGGTCAAGTTCGAGGACCGCAACGGCAACGGCGCCCGCGACTCGGGGGAGCCGGGGCTCGTCGGCGTCGAGATCATCGCCGAGGGGGAGAACGGGGGCTCGCGGTTGCGCGGCCTGACCGGCAGTGACGGCGCGTTCCAGGTCTGCGGCCTGTCGCATAACGACGACTTCCGCATCACCGAGACGGTCCCCTTCGGCTTCGTGCAGACGGCGCCGCGGGATCACCGCCCGTCGCAGCGGCTCATCGCCCAGGACTTTGGTTACTTCGTCGACCTGTGCGACAGCAATTTCAGCGGGCTCGACTTCGGAAACCAGCTCATCCCCAACGCCATCGGCGGGATCAAGTTCGAAGACCTGAACGCCAACGGTGTCCGGGACCCGGGCGAGCCAGGTCTCCCCGGATTCACGATCAGCCTGTCGTCCCCGGCGCCGGGGTCTCCGCCGCTCCAGACCGCCGTGACCGACGCGGACGGCCACTTCCTCTTCACGAACGTCACGCCCGGAAGCTTCGTGCTCTCCGAGACTCAGCGCCAAGGCTTCTCGTTGACGGTCCCGGCCCTGAATTCGATCCCGGTGACCCTCGCCGCCGGCGGAAGCTCGATCGCCAACGAGTTCGGCAACTTCCGGGGAGTCCTGACCGGGACGATCACGGGTACGAAGTTCCTCGACTCGAACGGGAACGGCGTCCGGGATCCGGGTGAGCCCGGCCTTCCCGGTATCACGATCACGCGGACGCCCGGATTGAACGACCCGGCGGACGCGAACCTGTCGGTCGTGACGGACGCGCAGGGGAACTTCACTTTCGCCAACGTGCCTTTCGGCAACTTCACGCTGCGCGAGACGGTTCCGAACGGCTTTGCCCAGACCGCGCCCCCGGCGCCCGGCACGATCTCCGCGCCCATCAACTTCGCCAATCGGTCCTCGTCGAACAACCTCTTCGGCAACCGCCCCCTGACCGGAACGATCAGCGGGGTGAAGTTCAACGACGTCAACGGCAACGGCGTCCGAGACGCGGACGAGGCCGGGCTCGCCGGCGTCACGATCCGCGCGACGGACGCGTCCGGAACCGTGACCAGCGCCGTCACCGACGCATCCGGGAACTTCACGATCAGCGGGCTCGCGGCCGGCGCGTTCGTCGTGTCGGAAGTGGTCCCGAACGGCTTCACGCAGACCGCCCCAGCGGCGCCGGGTACGTTCACGGTGACGCTCACGACCGGGCAGATCGTCGGGGACCTCCGCTTCGGCAACCGGGCGAGCACCGGCCCGTCGGACACGGCTTCGATTTCGGGTCGGAAGATTCTCGACCTGAATGCCGACGGCGTCTTCAACGGAACGGATCGGGGCTTCGAAGGCATCGTGTTCGTGCTCACCGACGCCAATGGAAACACGCGGCAGACGACCTCCGACGCGCAGGGGAACTTCTCCTTCACTAACCTGCCCGCGGGTACATACGTGCTCTCCGAGGTCCTGCCGCCCAACTTCTTCCAGACGTTCCCCGGCACCACGGGCGCTCCCGGGACCTACACGATCACCGTCACGACCGGACAGGCCGCGACCGGCTTCCTGTTCCTGAACAAATGTTGAGAGCGCATTCGCGCGGAGGCTTGAAGATGAGGAAAGTCAAAATCGGAATCCTGACAACGGCGATCGCGCTCCTCTTCGGAATGGGGGCGGCGTCGGCCCAGACCTACGCATCCGACGTCGTCGACCGCGTCCCGCCCTCGACGGACCTGGCCGGCGAGTGGTACCTGGGCCCCCACATCGGGTACGTCTTCATCGGGGACGACAACTTCCGGTGCAACTGTGACCTCGACCAGACGGACTACCTCAAGTACGGCGGCAGGCTGGGATACTTCCTCACGAACCACTTCGCGCTCGAGGCAACCGCCAACTACATCAACCTGCACCCGAGCTACTGGGAGCTGACGCTCGGCGGGCTGTACGACTTCACGCCGAGGTACCCGGGGTG
>JBKPMI010000156.1:0-1581 GCA_046732075.1 Acidobacteriota bacterium
TACGCGAAGGAGCGCCGCCAGTTCGGCCGGCCGATCGCGGACTTCGAGGCGATCCAGTTCTACCTGGCGGAAATGGCGACCGAGATCGACGCCGCCCGCCTCCTGACCGAGCGGGCCGCGCAGGCGCGCGACCGGGGCGAAGAGACGACCCGGATGTCGGCGCAGGCGAAGCTCTACGCGAGCGAGATGGCGGTCAAGGTGGCGGATCGCGCGGTGCAGATCCACGGGGGATACGGCTACATCAAGGACTTCCCGGTCGAAAAGTTCTACCGGGACGCGAAGCTCTGCACGATCGGCGAGGGAACGAGCGAGATCCAGAAGCTGGTCATCGCGCGCAGTCTGCTGACGGAAGGTTCATGATCCCGGCCCCGGCGCCGGGGATTTCCGATCTCGTCGAAGGCGTCCTCGCCCGGGACTCCCGCCGAATCGGCCGGGCGATCTCCGCGGCGGAGTCGGGCGCCGGGATCCCGGAGCTCTCCCGGCGCATCTTTCCGCGGACGGGGCGCGCCCGCATCGTCGGGCTGACGGGCCCGCCCGGCGCCGGGAAGTCGACGCTGGCGCTCAAGATCGCGGTCGCGTGGAGGAGTCGCGGCCGGACCGTCGGAGTCGTCGCAGTCGACCCATCCTCCCCCTTCACCGGGGGTGCGATCCTCGGAGACCGCATCCGGATGGCTGAGATCTACACGGATCCCGGTGTTTTCATCCGCTCGATGGCCACCCGCGGCACGATGGGGGGGCTTGCGCGCGCGACGTCGGACGCGGTCGATATCCTGGACGCGGCGGGCTTCGACGTCGTGATCGTCGAGACCGTGGGGGTCGGACAGGATGAGGTTGACATCATCCGCACCGCCGAGACCGTCGCCGTGGTCCTCGTCCCCGGGCTGGGAGACGACATCCAAGCCATCAAGGCGGGCATCCTGGAGATCGCGGACGTCTTCGTCGTCAACAAGGCGGATCGGGAAGGCGCGGATCGGACGTCTGCGGAGCTCGCGATGATGCTCGACCTGACGCCGGACCGCCAGTGGCGCCCACCCATCGTCCAGACGGTCGCACCCCGGGGCGAAGGCATCCCGGAACTGATCGACGCGATCGAGTCCCACGGCGCCTGGCTCGCGGCGTCGCCGGAGGGGCGGCGGCGTTCGACCCGGCGCGCGCGGGCGCGACTCCTCGCGCTCCTCGAAGAGCGATTCCATCGCACGATCGAGTCGCGGGCTCCGGAGCCCGACGGTCTCGAGGACGCGATCGTCAAGGTCCGGGACCGCAGCGAAGATCCGTACTCCGCGGCGGAGCGGCTCTTCGAAAGGCTCGTGCGCGAGCCGGCTGCGGAGCGTGTGTGAGCGGCCCGGCCTACCGCCTCGACCACGTCGGCATCGCCGTGGAGTCGATCGACGCTTCGCTCGACGTCTATCGCGCGCTGGGACTCGCCGAATCGGGTCGGGAGACCGTGGCGAGCCAGGGCGTGATCACGGCTTTCCTCCCGCTGGGGGAGACTCGCCTGGAGCTTCTCGAGCCGACCGGCGCGGATTCCCCGGTCGCGAAGTTCCTGGCGAAGCGCGGTCCCGGAGTGCACCACCTCTGCTT
>JBKPMI010000157.1:0-6612 GCA_046732075.1 Acidobacteriota bacterium
GAACAGGGACAGGCCGATCCCGAGAACTCTCTTCACCGGCTCCACCTCGGCGCTTTCGGCGGCGAATCGTACCAAGTCGGATGGCCGCGAGGGCGTCTAGAATCGGGGGTTCGTGGCCACCGAGAAGACCGCCGATCCCGCCGAGGACCTCGTCGCCGAGTTCGGAGACAACGCGAGCTACGTCGCGGACCTCCTGTCGCGCTACCGGCAGAACCCGGACGCGGTGGACGAAGATTGGCGGCAGTTCTTCCGGGAGCGGTTGGGAGAGCCCGCGCCGCCCGCTCCGTCTCCGCCGCGCGCGGAACCAGCCGTCGAGGCTCCCAGGCCGGCGCCGGCCCGGGAACGGTCCGAAGAGGCGCTGCCGCTGCGCGGGGGCGCTTTGCGGATCGCCGAGAACATGGAGGCATCGCTCGCAGTCCCGACCGCGACGTCGCAGCGGCAGATTCCCATCAAGCTCGCCGACGAGAACCGGCGGCTCGTCAACGACGCCCGGGCCGGCAACGAGGAGCCGAAGATCTCGTTCACGCAGCTGATCGCCTGGGCGATCGTCCGGGCGCTGAAGGACTTTCCCCGGCTGAACGACGCCTACGACGTGTCGGGCGAAGGGCCCGTCCGCGTCCGCCGCGACGAAATCCGTTTCGGGCTCGCCGTCGACGTCGAGAAGTCCGACGGCACCCGCACGCTCCTCGTCCCGAACATCGCGGGGGTCGAGAAGATGACCTTCGCCGGCTTCACTGCGGCGGTCGACGACGTCGTCGCCCGCGCGCGCCGCGGAAAGCTCACGGTCGCGGACTTCGAGGGGACAACGATCTCGCTGACCAACCCGGGCACCCTCGGCACGACGGCTTCCGTGCCGCGGCTGATGCCGGGGCAGGGCCTGATCGTCGCGACCGGCGCGATCGGATACCCCGCGGAGTTCGCGGCGATGGCGCCGGAGACTCTGTCGCAGCTCGCCGTCAGCAAGGTCGTCACGTTCACGTCGACCTACGATCACCGCATCATCCAGGGCGCGGAGTCGGGGGCATTCCTCGCGCGCATCGAGGAGCTCCTCCTCGGCAAGGACGGCTTCTACGAGTCGATCTTCCGCGATCTCCGGGTATTCCATCCGCCCTACAAGTGGGGGGTCGACCGCAATCCCTCGTTCGGGCGACGGGAAGAGATCGAAAAACAGGCGCGCGTGCTGGAGCTCATCAACGCGTATCGGGTGCGCGGCCACCTGATCGCGGACGTGGACCCCCTGCGCATGGTTCCCGTCCCTCACCATCCGGAGCTCGACCTCGACACATACGGCCTGACCATCTGGGACCTCGACCGGGAGTTCTGGACCGGGGGCCTCGCGCGGCGCGATCACATGCCGCTGCGGGAAATCATCGCGCTGATGCGCCGCGTCTACTGCGGCAAGGTCGGAGTCGAGTACCGCTTCATTTCCAACCCCGTCGAGAAGGAGTGGATCCGGCGCCGGGTTGGCGCACCGCCGGAGCCGCTTCCCCGCGAGGTCCGCCGCCGCATGTTCGAGAAGCTTCTCGCCGCCGAGACGTTCGAACGGTTCCTCGGGACGAAGTATCTCGGCCAGCGCCGGTACTCGATCGAAGGGTGCGAGACCGCGGTCGCGCTCCTCGACCAGCTCCTCGAAGGGGCCGGCGAGCGGGGGATCGAAGAGGTCGCGATCGGGCTCACGCACCGCGGCCGGCTGAACATCCTCGCCAACGTCGTGGGCAACTCGACCGAGCGGATCTTCTCGGGCTTCGAGGGAACGGTGCATCCGGACTTCCCGGCCGACGAAGGGGACGTGAAGTACCACCAGGGCGCCCACGGCACGCACGCGACGTCGAGCGGCCGCCAGGTCGAGATCACGATTCCCTCCAACCCGTCGCACCTCGAGGCGGTCGACCCGGTCGTCGAGGGCCGGGTCCGCGCGAAGGAGGACCGGCGCGGCCACGGACCAGAAGCGTGGGAGCGTGTCCTCGCGGTCATCCTCCACGGCGACGCGGCGTTCGCGGGGCAGGGAATGGTCGCGGAGGTCTTCAATCTCGCGCAGCTCCGGGGCTATCGCACCGGCGGCACGATCCACCTGATCGTCAACAACCAGATCGGTTTCACGACGCCGCCCGCGGCCGGACGCTCGTCGCTCTACTCGACCGACGTCGCGAAGATCAACCAGGTTCCGATCTTCCACGTCAACGCCGACGCTCCCGAGGCTGCGTGGCGGGTCCTGCAGATCGCGCTCGACTACCGGCAGGAGTTCCACAAGGACGTCGTGATCGACCTGATCGGCTTCCGACTGCACGGGCACAACGAGGGGGACGAGCCGACCTACACGCAGCCGCTCATGTACAAGCGCATCCAGGAGCACCCCGGCGTCCGCGCGCTCTACGCGAAGAGGCTCGTGAAGGAGGGGGTGCTGACGGAGGCGGAGCTGGCGGAGCTCGAGGAGCGCCAGAAGGCGCTGTACGAGGGGGCGCTCGCCGCCGCGAAGGAGATCGCGAGCCGCGCGAGCGCCGAGGCGGCGCCTTCGAGTCCCGCATCCCGTATCGCGAGTCCCGACGTCTCCACGGCCGTCCCCGCGGAGGTCCTCGCCCGGATCGGCCACGTTTTGACGACCGTGCCCGCCGGTTTCCACCTGAACCCGAAAATGGTTTCGCAGCTCGCGCGCCGCGGAAAGATGGCCGAGGGAGCGCAGCCGCTCGACTGGTCGACGGCCGAAGCGCTCGCGTTTGGCTCGCTGCTCCTCGAGGGGGCCCCGATCCGGCTCTCCGGACAGGACACCAGCCGGGGCACGTTCTCGCAGCGCCACATCGTCTTCCACGACGCGGTGACCGGCGAAACGTGGACGCCGCTCTCGTTTCTCGATCCGGCGCAGGCGTCGCTCGCGGTCTACGACAGCCCGCTGTCCGAGGTGAGCGTGCTCGGCTTCGAGTACGGCTACAGCGTCGAGGCCCCCGAGACGATGGTCCTTTGGGAGGCGCAGTACGGCGACTTCGCCAACGGTGCGCAGGTCGTGATCGATCAGTTCGTCTCCTCCGCGGAGGACAAGTGGCGCGAGGTCTCGCGGCTCGGCCTCCTTCTGCCGCACGGTTACGAGGGGCAGGGACCGGAGCACTCGAGCGCCCGGATCGAGCGATACCTGCAGCTCTGCGCCGACGACAACCTCCAGGTCGCGAACGTCACCACGCCGGGGCAGTACTTCCACCTCCTGCGCCGCCAGATGCGCCGGCCGCACGGAAAGCCGCTCGTGCTCTTCACCCCGAAGAGCCTGCTTCGCTTCCCCGCGTCGTTTTCCCGCCTTGAGGAGCTCACCCGGGGCGGTTTCCGCACCGTGATCGACGACGGCGGAGCGGACCGAAGCGCGGTCACGCGCGTTCTGCTCTCGAGCGGAAAGGTCTTTTACGACCTCGCTGCCGCCCGCGAAGAAAGAAAAGCATCGACGATCGCGCTCGTCCGGGTCGAGCAGCTCTACCCGTTCCCGGGCGATGCCCTGCGGGGTATGCTCGGCGGGTATCCCGCGGCGAAGGACGTGGTCTGGGTCCAGGAGGAGTCCAAGAACATGGGTGCGTGGAGCTTCGTGGCCTCGCGCCTCGAGGAGATCCTGCCGTCCGGCGCGACGCTCTCCTACGCCGGGCGCGCGCCGTCAGCCGCGACCGCGACCGGCAACGCCGGCGTGCACAAGCGGGAGCTGGCGGCGCTCATCGAAGAGGCGCTGGGAGGGTGAGAACCCGGGCGGCCCGATACGGCGTGGCGTTCGCCTTGCTGCTGCCCGCTCTCTCCCTCAGAGCCGCTACTTTCGTGGTGACGACCACCGCGGACAGCGGAGAGGGATCGCTGAGGCAGGCCATCCTGGACGCGAACGCGAGTGCCGGAAGCATGATCGTGTTTTCGATCGGTTCCGGGCTTCAGACCATTCAGCCGCTCTCGGAGTTGCCGGCCTTGATCTCAGGGACGATCGACGGCACGACCCAGCCCGGCTATCTGCCGGGTTCTCCCCACGTCCCGGTGATTCAGGTGGACGGCAGTCTGCTGCCGCCCCTGTCTTACGGGCTCCAGCTCGGAAACGGTTCTTCGTCCGCCTCGATCAAGGCTCTCCTGGTCAATCGATTTCCCCGGATGGGAATCCGGGCGAACGGGCCCGTGACCGTAACCGGCTGCTGGGTCGGAGTCGATCCGAACGGCGTCGTCGCACGACCGAACGCCGTGGGGATACAGGTCGTGAACTCCGGAGCGACCATTGGGGGGACCGAATTCGGAGATGGGAATCTGATTTCGGGAAACGTTGGTGCCGGTGTGCTCATGACAGGCTCCGGCACGGTGGTGGGAAACGGGATCGGAACCGTCATCGGCGCCACCTTGCCTCTTCCGAACCAGAACGGGATCTCCATCGAGGGCACGTCGAACGTGACGGTGACGACCAACATGATCTCGGGAAACGGGCAGTTCGGAATCGCAGTTTCTGACTCCACGAACGTCTTCATCCAGAACAACAACATCGGTGCTTACTCGAATGGTATCGGCAGCTACCTCCAGACCGCGGGGATCTGGCTGTCTCAATCCAGCGGCGTGCTGATCGGCGGGGCCAAGGGGGAGGCGAACGACATTTCCAACAACGACGTCGGCATCGCGGTCGAGTCGTCCGCCACGACCGTCCGGATCACGAACAATTTCATCCACTCCAACGGATTCGGCATCGACCTCGACTACTCGCTGAACCCGGTCGGCTCGCGCGTCACGCCGAACGACGCGGGCGACGGGGACACCGGCGGAAACGATCTCCAGAATTTTCCGACGCTGGAGTTCGTCCACTCGTCGTTCACTTCAACCACGATCCGGGGGAGTCTTCAGTCGAAGCCGAACTCCGGTTTCCTTCTCGAGTTCTTCTGGAGCGAGACGTGCAACGCCTCCGGATACGGCGAGGGCAAGTTCTTTCTGGGAGCGATCGCGGTCGGAACGAATTCCGCCGGAATGACTGCTTTCGAACCCGTGTTTCCCACGTCCGTTCCGCCGGGGGGGCAGGTCACGGCGACCGCGCGGGACTCGCTCGGGAACACCTCCGAGTTCTCGGCCTGTGTTCCCGTCACGGAGCCGGTCGGGGAACAGTTCTTCACTCTTGCTCCGTGCCGTGTGGTCGACACCCGAAACGCGAAGGGGTCGCTGGGCGGGCCCGCCCTGGCAGCGCGCCGGACCTTTGCTCTCGCGGGGGCGTGCGGAATCCCGGCGTCGGCGAGAAGCGTCTCCGTGAACATCACGGTGACTCAACCCGAGGCTTCCGGGTACCTGATCATTCATCCTTCGGATCTCGGCATTCCGCTCGCGAGCAGCATCAACTTCTCCGCCGGGCAGACGCGGTCGAACAACGCGATCCTCCGACTCTCGCTGGATGGTTCGGGATCGGTCACCGTCGAGAATGGCGCCGCGGGCCCCGTGCACTTCATCCTGGACGCGACCGGTTACTTCGAGTGACCGCGGAGGGCTACTTCCGCTTCTTCGGCCGCAGCCGCTCGAGCGCGGCCTTGAAGACGTCGCGCGGGATCTTCCGGTAGTCCGAGAACTCGCCAGCGCCCGCCAGCCACTCGCCTCCGTCCATCGTGATGCAGTCCCCGGTCTGGTAGGGGCACAGGTCCGACAGCAGGAACGTCGCGAGGTTGGCGAGCTCCTCCGGAGTGCCGAGGCGCCCGAGCGGGATCCGGTCGAGCGTGTTCTTCTCGGCCTCCGGGAACGCCATCAGCCGCGCCCACGCGCCTTCCGTCGGGATCGGTCCGGGCGCGACCGCGTTCAGGCGGATGCCGGCGTGACCCCACTCGACCGCGAGCGAGCGCGTCATCGCGAGCACACCCGCCTTTGCGCAAGCGGAGGGGAGCGCGAAGCCCGTTCCGGTCCAGGCGTACGTCGTCACGACCGAGACGATGGAGCCGGGCGCCTTGCGCTCGAGGAGATGCCGTCCGACCGCGAGCGTGCAGTAGACGGACCCGTGGAGGACGGTGCGCACCACCGCGTCGAAGCCGTTGGGAGTGAGGTCCTCGGAGGTGACGAGGAAGTTCCCCGCGGCGTTGTTGACGAGCGAGTCCACCCGGCCGAACCGCGCCACGACGTGCGCGACCAGGTTCTCGACCTCGTCCGGCTCGCGGACGTCGGCCGGCAGGAAGTCCACCTCGCCCCCCGCGCGCGCGCCGGCCGCGATCTCTCGCGCCGCCTTTTGCAGCCGGTCGAGCGTCCGCCCCGCGATCGTCACGTTCGCGCCGTGGGCCACGAACTTCTTCGCCATCGCGAGACCGAGGCCGGAGCCGCCCCCGGTCACCAGGACCGATCTATCGGCGAGGATCTTCGGATCGAACATCGCAGCTCCTTTCGGGCTTACGATCGCGAGAGGAGAAGATATGGCAGAACCCGGACACGACCGCCGATCGATCCTTCTTCGCGCGCTGACCCTGCCGGCGGCGCTCTTCGTTTCCGCCCGCCCGGCGACTGCGGCCGGCCGGGACTCCTGCGAGCCCACGGAGTCCGACTTCCAGGGCCCGATGTACACGCCGGGCGCGCCGCGCCGGTCGGTCCTCGCCGGCCCGAAGGAGCCGGGGGAGCGCCTGAGGATCCGCGGCACCGTTTTCGGGCCCGACTGCCGCACGC
>JBKPMI010000158.1:0-5026 GCA_046732075.1 Acidobacteriota bacterium
GCTTTGGGGATCGGCTGGGCCCGGTAGGCACGGCGCACGAGCTCGAGAAGCAGGGCCGCCGCGACCACGCGTATCGCGGCGAGCACGAAGGGGGAGATCGACGCCAGCGCGAGCTTGCCGAAGATCGGGAAGAGCGCGAACCCCGTCTGCGCCGTCGCGAGCGCGGCGTGCACGGTCCCGGGCGAATCGCGGTGCCGTCCGAAACCGCCGGACGTCGCGCTCACGCGGCCGGGATTTCCGAAACGACCGCGACGGCGTCCGCGTTCCGGACGGACCTCAAACGGTCGCCGCCGGCGACGTCCCGGAACGCGAAGCCCAGCCCGATCGGACCGAGAGCCGGAGAGACCGCGGAGCTGGTGACGCGCCCGGCGTCGACGCGGGCGGGCGCCTCCTCCTCCGGGCGCTGCAGGGCCGTGCCCGGCTCGATCCGCCCGCCCTCGAACCGGAACCGCACGAGCCGGCGGTTGACCCGGCCGTAGGTCCGGAGACGCGCCACGACCTCCTGGCCGACGTAGCAGCCCTTGGTCGTCGAGATCGCCGCGGCCAGGCCCACCTCGTCCGGAACGTTCGTTCCGTCCATGTCGGTTCCGAACCGCGGGCGGCCCGCCTCTACGCGCAGGATCTCGGCGATCGCGTCGGGCAGGGCGACCGAACCGGCTTCCCGGAGGAGCCGCTCCACGCTTTCGCGGGCGGCGGCCGGCACGAGCAGCTCCGCCGAGTACTCGCCGTCGGCCGGCAGGCGAACGTCGTCCGCCGGAGCGGGGGCCGTCGGTCCGCCGGGTCCGAGGAGCCCGATCCTCACGAACTCCGCGGAGCGGTCCTCGATCGCGACTTTCGTGAACACGGCGTACTTGCGGAGGTGCTCGAGGACCGGCAGGCGCAGTAATTCCGGCACGATCAGCCGTAGCCGGTCGGGCAGCGCCACGACGCGCGCCACGAAGAGGAGTTTTCCCTTCGGCGTCAAGCCCGCGGCGTCGCGCGACGTTCCCGCCGGGAAGTTGCGCATCTCCTGCGTGAGCTGGCCCTGCAGGAAGGCCTCCCGCTCCACTCCCGTGACGTCCACGACGCCGGCCGGTCGGACGCGGTGGGCGAGGCTCTCGCGCGCCGCCGAATAGGCCGTGAGCGCGATCGCGTCGGACGACTCGGGAGTCCCCTGCACGCGGGCGATTCTAGGTGAGGCGGCTCCGCGGACCCGCCGGCCGGCCCGCGCTTACCGGAACGAGATCTGCGCGTGCAGGCGCACTCTGGCCGCGTCCGCGATGTCGACGGTCTTCATCAGCGTGGAAACGCGGATGTCGTCGTCCAGCTCTCCGGGCGAAACCGAGTCGCTCCGGTCGCTCGACTTGACGACGTTGCCCTTCCGATCGAGGACCTGGACCGAGAGTGAGATCCGGCACTTCTGGTCGCTGCGGTTGGCGACGTTGAATTCCCACCAGAGCCACGACTTGTCGCCGGGGTCCTTCCGGCGGGCCTCCTCGATGTCCTCTCGGTCCGGGTAGTTCCGCAGGGTCAGGCTCTCGACGGAGCAGCCCTGGTACTTCCACTCGAGTCGGGCGTCGGCGTCGCGTGGAACCGGGATGGTCTTGTCGAAGTTGCCGTCGGCGGCGGTGGCCGCGGCGGCGCCCGCCAGCAGCAGCAGGAGCGTCAACGAAGCACGCATGTCGTCCTCGCGGGTTCGGTTGGGGTGCATCGTATCATCCGGGAGTGAGCGCGGCGGAGGCCCCCGACAAGCACGTGATCGACATCTTCATGATGTCGGTGAAGTGCGGAAACTGCGAGAACTACCAGACGATCGTGGGCTTCCAGAAGCTCCCGGACAAGAACGTCTACACGTACGAGTGCGAGAACGACCGGTGCGATCCGAACGTCACGCGGACGATCGTCGAGGTGCCGAAGGAGGTCGACAACTCGACCAAACGCGCGGAGGAGCTGCCCTACTACGCGGCGGAGGAGGAGCCGGAGTTCCCGCCGGAGTGAGCCGCCCGAACCCCGCCTTTCAAGTAGAATGAATCGTTTATGAGCCGTTCCGCCGGGCCCCTCCCGGTTCCCGTTCTCGCTCCCGACCTCCTCGAGAGACTCCGGAAGCGACTGGCGTCTTCCCCCGCCCTCCAGTGGCTCCGGCCGACCCTGGAAGAGCTGGAGCTCGACGCCTGTGTTCTCAAGCTCGCCTACCGTCCGGAGCTGACCAACGGCTCCGGGGCGGTCCACGGGGGAGTGCTCGCGACGCTCGCGGACACCGCGGTCGCGTTCGCGCTCTCCACCAATTTCGACGGAAAGATGGGGTTTGCCACGTCCGACATGACTATTCACTTCCTGCGGCGGGCGAAGAGCGACGTCTTCGCTCGCGCCCACATCCTCAAGAAAGGCCGGCGCGTCAACGTCGGCGAAGTCGACGTCGTCGACGCCGACCAGCGCCCGGTCGCCCGGGTTCTCACGACCTTCCTACTGACGACTTCGTCCTTCGACTACCTTCCGGGACAGGACCGATGAGCGACGAACCGGTCCCGTTCCCGATCGCCGACTCGGTGGAGGGGGAGAAGAAACCCCGCCGGCGCCGCGGGGGCGTCCGGCGGCGGAAGACCCGCGCCAAGGACGCCGAGGCGCGGGCTCCCGAGCCCGTGTCGCTGCCTCCCGCCGGCGCGCTTCCGGCCCCGGCTCCGAGCGCTCCGGCCTACGCGCCGTCGTCCCCGTCGGCACCCTCGTCGGCCCCCGCGGTCGTCGGCGCGGGTCCGCTCCTTCCCACTCGGACTTCGGTCGAGCAGCGGCTCTCCCTCTTCATCGACTTCGAGAACATCGCTCTGGGGGTGCGGGACGCGCAGTACAAGAAGTTCGACATCAACCTCGTCCTGCAGCGGCTCTTCGAAAAGGGAAGGATCGTCTTCAAGAAGGCGTATGCGGACTGGACGCGATACGCCGAGTACAAGCGGGAGTTCCACGAGGCCGCGATCGAGCTGATCGACATCCCGCAGCGGGGCTACACCGGGAAGAACTCCGCGGACATCCGCATGGTGGTCGACGCGATGGACCTGGTGGCGTCGAAGGGGCACATCACCACGTTCGTCATCCTGTCGGGAGACTCCGATTTCTCGCCGCTGGTCTCGAAGCTGAAGGAGAACGACAAGATCGTCATCGGGCTGGGCGTGAAGAACTCGACGTCGGACCTGCTCATCTCCAACTGCGACGAGTTCATCTTCTACGAGGACCTGGTGCGCGAGACGCGCGCGCTGCCGTCGATCGAAAACCTTCCGAAGAAGCAGCAGGACGTCTTCCGGCTGATGCTCGACTCGATCCAGGCGCTCCAGCGCGAGAACTACGACGTCCTGTGGGGCTCGATGATCAAGCAGACGATGCAGCGCAAGCAGCCGTACTTCAACGAGACCTACTACGGCTACAAGTCGTTCTCGGAGCTCCTCGAGGACGCCCAGAGGAAGGGGCTCCTCTCGATGAAGAAGGACGCGAAGAGCGGCGGATACATCGTCTCCGCCTAGCGGATCTCCTTCTCAGATCTCCCGGAAGAAGAACCGGTCCAGGACCGAGAGCCTCTCGCGGTCGAAGTCCGGCTCGATGATCCAGAGCGCCGCCGCGATCGACGAGGCGAGCGAGTTGCCGTCCTGCGGCGTGAAGCAGAAGCCGATCACCTCGCGGTCGCCGTGCACCGTGACCGTCGGCTTGGCGACGACGGTCTGGGAGAAGATCCGGCCGTAGTAGCCGTGATCGCGGCCGAAGGAAAAGATCTGGTTGGCGGAGCGCTTCTCGGTCATCGCGATGCGGGGGTTGTCGGCAAGCCTCTGCACCGCCTGCTCGCGGGACATGGGGACCGACAGGTCCATGTCGAACCACAGCGAGTGCATGTACTGGCTGTTCAGTTTCATCGCGGAGGAGAAGATCCGGGGCTTCCAGCCGAGCGTCTCGAACAGGTGGTAGGCGTCGCGGGCGTGATGGGTCCCGAAGTCCGGGTCGTCGTGCTTGCCGGCGGTCGGCGCCGGGCAGAAACTGGAATCCTGGGAGATGTCGTTCGCCCGCCGCATGCAGACGAAGCGTCCGGCGTCGAGCTGCAGCTCCCCGTCCCGGGAACCGAGCGTCTTGATGAGGGTCGCGATGTTGTGGGTGTTGCAGGAAACGATCTGGATGAAGCGGTCCTCGCCCGGCACCAGCGCTTCCTCGTTGATGCCGATCGCGTACGGCTTGCCGAAGCCGTACTCGCTGCCCTGCGCCAGGAAGCCCTTCGGTCCCGAGATCTTCTCGTAGGTTTTCTTGTTCTCGTTCCCGGCGGGGGTGCAGTCGATGACGACCGTCGCCCGCTCGAGAGCCTCGATCGCGTCGTAGGAGACCTGGTGGCCGAGGGCCTCGAAGTCGGCGACCGTGTCGGAGTCCACGGAGAGGTGCGCGCCCCGCTTCAGCAGGTGGTTGACCTTCGCGCGCTCGGTCGTCATCGGCGTCCGCTTGTGGAACGTGATCTCGTCGATGCCGAGGTGCCGCTTGAAGTCGGCGAAGAAGCCGATCAGCGGCTCGCCGATCGTGCCCGTGCCGACGACGTGTACGATCTTGCTCATGTGGCCGTCTCCCGTTCTCCCGGCCCGGAACGAGCGTCGCTCGGCCGCCGGGAGGCTCGAAGAATACGATGACAGCGGCCTTTCGCCAACGCGGACCGGCACGGTGACGGCGAGGCTGGACGCGTTCACGTTTGCGGGTCCGGCCGGGCGGCTCGAGGGCCTCTGGAAGGACGCCGAGGGCGCCCGCGCGGGATCCGCGGTGTTCGCGCACCCGCACCCGGTTCACGGCGGCACCCTGCACAACAAGGTCGTCTTCCGAGCCGCGCGGTGCCTCTCGCGCGCGGGCTACGGAGTCCTGCGGTTCAACTTCCGCGGCGTGGGCCTTTCCGACGGGCGGTTCGACGGGGGGAGCGGCGAGGTCGGCGACTTCCGTGCGGCCCTGGACGAGGCGGAGCGTCGCGGCGGCACGCCGATCGTCGCCGGCGGCTTCTCGTTCGGCGCGGCGACCGCTCTCTCCGCGATCGAGGGAGACG